>DATJGA010000360.1:0-11103 GCA_035495395.1 Mycobacteriales bacterium
CATCAAGTCGCAGGTCGGCGCGACCATCACGCACCGCGTCATGGCGAAGCTGTTCGAGGACCGGGGCGTCATCCTGGACCGCACGTACCAGCTGAACGTCGGCGGCAACATGGACTTCAAGAACATGCTCGAGCGCGACCGCCTGGAGTCCAAGAAGATCTCCAAGACGCAGGCCGTCACGAGCAACCTCGAGCACGAGCTCGGCGCGCGCAACGTGCACATCGGCCCGTCCGACTACGTGCAGTGGCTCGACGACCGCAAGTGGGCGTACGTCCGCCTCGAGGGCCGCGCCTTCGGCGACGTCCCGCTGAACCTCGAGTACAAGCTCGAGGTCTGGGACAGCCCGAACAGCGCCGGCGTCATCATCGACGCGCTCCGCTGCGCCAAGATCGCCGCCGACCGCGGCCAGGGCGGTCCGGTGCACCCGGCGTCGACGTACTTCATGAAGTCGCCGCCCATCCAGGTGCGCGACGACGTGGCGAAGGACGAGCTCGAGGCCTGGATCAACGGCTGAGCCTGACCTGACGAGAGGCCGGTACCCCGTGGTGGGTGCCGGCCTCTCGTACGTTACGGGCGTGAGCGACGGCAGGCACCGCGTGCGCGCGATGCTCGCCGTACCGGACTTCCGGCGGCTGCTCCGGGTGCGGCTGACCGGTCAGTGCGGCGACGGGCTGTTCCAGGGCGCGCTGTTCGGCGCCGCGTTCTTCAACCCGGAGAAGTCGACGAGCGCCGGCGAGGCGGCGGTCGCGTTCGCGACGCTGCTGCTCCCGTACTCCGTGGTCGGTCCGTTCGCGGGCGTGCTGCTCGACCGCTGGTCCCGCCAACGGGTGCTGCTGGTGGCCAACGCCACCCGCGCGGCCCTGCTGGTCGTGCTCGCCGCCTCGCTGAGCAGCAGCGGCCCGACCAGCGCGACGACCGTGGGGCTGGCCCTGCTCGTGGTGAGCCTGAACCGCTTCGTGCTCTCCGGGCTGTCCGCGAGCCTGCCGCACGTGGTCGACCTGCGGGCGCTGGTGACGGCCAACTCGTTCACCACCACCCTCGGCACCGGCGCCGCGGCGGTCGGCGGCTTCACCAGCGTGGGCCTGCGGCACCTGTGGGGGAAGGACGACACCGGGGCCGCGTGGACCGCCCTCACCGCGGCCGGCGTGTACCTGACCGCCTCGTGGCTGGCCTCGCGGATCGGGCGGCGCACGCTCGGTCCCGACGCCCGGGTACGGCGGGTGGCCGCCGCGCTGGGCGTGGTGGCCCGCGGCCTGGTCGAGGGCGCCCGGCACGTCAACGCCCGGCGCCCCGCCCGGCGGGCGCTGCTCGCGGTCGCGACCTACCGGTTCTTCTCCGGGCTGCTCTTCGTCAGCACCCTGCTGCTCTACACACCGCACGGCTTCGTGCACCGCGGCTTCGCCGGGCTCGGGCAGACCCTCACCGCCGCGGTCGCGGGCGGCCTGCTCGCGGCCCTGGTCACGCCGCGGGTGACCCGCCGCACGGGTACCCAGCCGTGGATCGTGGCGGCCTTCGCCCTCGCCGCCGTGGTGACGATCGCCCTCGTGCCGCCGTACCGCCACCCGGTGCTCATGCTGGCCGGGCTCGGCCTGGGGTTCGCGGGGCAGGCGTCGAAGATCTGCGTCGACACCCTGCTGCAGGAGTCGGTCGAGGACGACTACCGCGGGCGGGTGTTCTCCTTCTACGACACGCTGTTCAACATCAGCTTCGTCAGCGCGGCCGCCGCCGCTGCGGTCGTCGTGCCCGACGACGGGCGCAGCCTCGCCGTCGTGGCCCTGGTCGCGGCCGGCTTCGGCCTGACCGCCTGCGTGTACGGCGGGCTGGTGCGGCGCGCGCACGAGCCGGCCGAGCCGATCCTCGCCGCGGGCCGCTAGGGGAGGTGCAGCAGCGGCGTGATCCGCGGCGTCGCCGCCGGGGAGGGGCTGGAGCTGAGCAGCCCGACCACCGTCGAGATGAGGTCGTCCGCCGGCTGCGTCGGTGAGGTGCTCGCGCTCGGCTTCGGCGTCGGCGAGCGGCTGCCGCCCGGCCGCGGCGAGGAGCTCGGTCCGGGGCCGCCCCCGTCGCCGCCCGAGCCGCTCGAGGCGGAGGGCTGCGGCCCGAACAGGTCGGTGCTGCGCGGCGTCGGCCCGGCGACGTCCGGCGGCGTGCCGCCGTCCGCCGGCGCGAACAGCGCGTCGAGCAGGGCGCTCACCGCCGTGACCCGGGCGTTGACGAGCGCGGCCACGGCGCCCCACGAGCCGCCCTCGCCCCGCGCCGTCGTCACGAAGGAGAGCGTGTCGGCGAGCGTGGCGTCCCGGCGGCTGGCCTGCGCCACCGCGACGCTCAGCGCCCGCTCGCCCACGTCGCCCGCGGCGGTGGACACCTGCTCGTAGCGGACGGGGGCGGCCCTGAGCACGGTCACGCCGCTCGGTCCGGCGAGCCCGCGCGCGAGCGAGGTGAGGTCCTTGTCCGCGTTCACGAGCTCCGCGGCCAGCCGCTGCTCCCACGCGTCGTCGGTCAGCGCGAGGACGGTGGGCGCGCCGGGGAGGGCGGTGTAGGAGGCCAGCACCTGGTAGAGCTGGCCGACCTCGGTGCGCCGCTCCCGCCCGGCAGCGGTGAGGGAGGCCTTGCCGACGAACACCGCGAGCCGCAGCACCGGCCCGGTCTCGACGCGCACGACGGCACCGCCGGGCACGTCCGTGGTCCCGGCGCGGGTGTCGAGCACCAGCTGCGGGCCGCCGCGGCCGTCGACCATCACCTGCCCGCGCTCGAGGCGCTGGTGCACGCCGTCCGCCACGCTCACCGTGGTGAGGGCGCCGAGGTAGACGTCCCGGCCGGCGGTGGAGAGGGTGGCGGCGCCGCCGGGCCCGGTGCGCACGGTGGCGCCCTGCGGGACGCGCTGCCCGTCGGCGGCGGTGACGGTGCTGCCGTCGGCGAGCACGACCACGGCGTTCCGGACCTCACCGAGGTAGGAGTCCGCCGTCGCGGGGTCACCGGTGCGGGCGACGAGCGTGACGACGGCGGCGGTCAGCACGGCGAGACCAGCGGCGAAGACCAGCCGCCAGTCACGGAGGACGCCCGAACTGTCCGTCACGTACACATCATCGGCACGCCGGCATGGCCGCGACATGGCACCAACTGACTAGTCACGCAGCGTGTCGCGCGCCCACGCCTTCAGCGCAGCCACCGCCGCGTCGTGCCCGAGCGGGCCGTGCTCCATGCGCAGCGCCAGCAGGTGCTTGTACGCCGCACCCACCTCGCGGCCCGGCGGCAGGCCGAGCACCGCCATGATCTCGTTCCCGTCGAGGTCCGGCCGGATCGCGCGCAGCTCCTCCTGCTCCGCCAGAGCCGCGATCCGCCGCTCCAGGTCGTCGTACGCGCGGGCCAGCCGCTCGGCGCGGCGCTGGTTGCGCGTCGTGCAGTCCGAGCGGGTGAGGCGGTGCAGCCGCTCGAGCTGGTCCCCGGCGTCGTGCACGTACCGGCGCACCGCGGCGTCGGTCCACGGCGACGTGCCCGGCTGGCCGTACCCGTGGAAGCGCAGGTGCATCTCGGTGAGGAGGAAGACGGCGTCCACGACGTCCTTGCCGAAGGTCAGCGCCCGCAGCCGCTTGCGCGCCAGGTGCGCGCCCTTGACCTCGTGGTGGTGGAAGGACACCCCGCCGCCTGGCTCGAGCCGGCGCGTCGCGGGCTTGCCGACGTCGTGCAGGAGCGCGGCCAGCCGAAGCACCAGGTCGGGCCCGTCGGGCTCCAGGCCGATGGCGCGGTCCAGCACCTGCAGCGTGTGCTCGTAGACGTCCTTGTGCTGGTGGTGCTCGTCGATCTCCAGGCGCAGCGCCGGGAGCTCGGGGAGCACGACGTCGGCCAGCCCGGTGTCGACGAGCAGCTCCAGACCGCGCCGCGGGAAGGGCGCCAGCAGCAGCTTCTCCAGCTCACCGCGAACCCGCTCGGCGCTGACGATCTCCAGCCTGGGTGCGCGCTCGCGCATCGCGGCGACGACGTCCGGGGCGACGACGAACCCGAGCTGGGCCGCGAAGCGGGCGGCGCGCAGCATCCGCAGGGGGTCGTCGTCGAAGGAGTCCTCCGGACGACCCGGCGTGCGGATCACCCCGGCCGCGAGGTCGTCCAGCCCGCCGTACAGGTCGACGAAGGCGCCGGGCGCGCGCCAGTCCGGGAGCGCCAGCGCCATGGCGTTCATCGCGAAGTCGCGCCGCACGAGGTCCTCCTCGAGGGAGGTGCCGTACGACACGGCGGGCTTGCGCGAGCCCGGCTCGTAGGCCTCCGCGCGGTACGTCGTGACCTCGATGCGCTGGCCCCGCTTCTGCACCCCCACGGTGCCGAAGGCGATGCCGGTGTCCCAGCGGGACTCGGCCCAGCCGTCGACGAGGGCGAGCACCTGGTCGGGGTGCGCGTCGGTCGTCAGGTCGAGGTCGTCGCCGAGCCGGCCGAGCAGCGCGTCGCGCACCGACCCGCCGACGAGGTGCAGCGCGTGACCGGCCGCGGCGAAGCGCTCGCCCAGCTCCACGAGCACCGGCGAGCGGGAGAGCAGCGCCTGCACGGCGTTGCTCTGGAGCTCGCTGAAGTCAGGCACGGGGCACAAGCCTAGAAGCACGGCGCCTCCGCACGGCCGCCGTACGCTGACGCCATGTCCCCCGTCCCGACCCCGCCGCGGCGACGGCCGCTCGGACGGGGCCTGCGACGGGTCGACGAGACGAGCGCCGGCGGGCTCGTCCTGGACTGCCGCGGACCCGGTGCCCGGGGGGCCCTCATCGGCCGGCTGGACCGCCGCGGGCGGCTGCTCTGGTCCCTGCCGAAGGGTCACGTCGAGGACGGCGAGACCGAGCCCGAGACCGCCGCGCGGGAGGTCGCCGAGGAGACCGGGATCCACGGCGACGTCATCGGCAAGCTCGGCACGATCGACTTCTGGTTCGTCGCGGACGGCCGCCGGGTGCACAAGACGGTGCACCACTACCTGCTCGTGGCCACCGACCCGGACGAGCAGCTCTCCGACGCCGACGCCGAGGTCAGCGAGGTCGCCTGGGTGCCGGTCGCCGAGATCGCCGAGCGGCTCGCCTACGCCGACGAGCGCCGGCTGGTGGCCAGGGTCACCGACCTGCTCGCCGACACCGCATGAGCCGGCTGCTCCCCGTGGCGGGCCTGCTCGCCGCGCTGGCCGTCGCGCCCGCGCTCGCCGCGCCGAGCCCCAGCCCCACCCAGGAGCCCGAGGACCCGATCCAGGTCCAGGTCACGCGGGTCCTGCCTCGGGCGCCGCTGCCGCACGGGGTCGTCGAGGTGACCGGGCGGCTCCGCAACACCGGCTCCGCCCCGGTGACCGACCTGCGCGTCCGGCTGCAGGTCGGCGACCGCATCAGCTCGCAGGGCGGCCTGCACGACGCAGACCAGGACCGGCCGCCGACCGTCAACCGGGTCTCCGCCGTACCCGTGCTCGACGCGCTCGGCCCCGGCGAGACGACGGCCTTCACGGTGCGCACCACGACCGACGTGCTGGGCCTGCGGAACCTCGGCGTGTACCCGCTCGACGTCGTCGCGCGCGGGAACGCCGGCGCGGGCATCGACAGCCTCGGGCTGACCCCGACCTGGCTGCCCTACTTCGCCGGGCTCACCCCGCGCCCCACCCGCGTCGCGGTGGTGTGGCCGCTCGTCGACGTGCCGCACCTGCGACCGGACGGGACGCTGCGCGACGCCGCGGGGCTCGCCGCCTCGCTCGGACGGGGCGGCCGCCTGCGCCGCCTCCTCGACGTCGCGCACGTCGCCCAGCTCCCCGCCTGCGAGCCCGCCGCCGTCGGCAGCGACGGCACGCCGGCACCTCGCCCGACGCGCTGCGACCCGGTGACCGTCACCTTGGCGGTCGACCCCGAGCTGCTCGAGTCCGCCGAGGCCCTGGGCAAGGGCTCGGACGACGGGGCACCCGCGGCGCGCGCGTGGCTCACCGACCTCAAGGCGCTGGGTCTCGCCGGGCGGGTGCTGAGCCTGCCGTACGCCGACCCGGACGTGAGCGCGCTGGGCCGCTCCGCCCGCAGCAGGGACGACATCGCCGCCGCGAGCGCCCTCGGCGAGGAGGTGGTGAGCCAGCTCCTCGGCGTCACGCCCGACACCAGGGTCGCCTGGCCGCCGGCCGGCCCGGTCACGCCGGGTGCCGCCGACGCGCTCGCCCTCGCCGGCGCGCGCGCCTTCCTGCTCGACACCAGCGCGTACGACGACGACGGGCGGCCGCCGGACGTCACGCCCAGCGCGCACGCCGTCTTCACCACCTCCTCGACCGGGGCCGAGCTGGCCGGGCTGGTCGCCGACCCGGACCTGTCCGAGCAGCTGTCCGCGGTGACCCCGTACGGCGCCCGGATGACCGAGCAGCGCTTCCTCGCCGAGACCGCGATCGTCGCCGCCCAGAAGCCGAGCGTGTCCCGCACGCTGGTGCTGGCGCTGCCGCGGCGCAGCGACGTGCCCGCCGCCGCCTCGGAGGAGCTGCGCGACCTCGGCCGGGTGCCGTGGCTGTGCCCGGTCCCGCTGGCCGACGTGGCGCAGCGCGCCGAGACCTGCCTGCGCGAGTCCGGCCCGCCGGCCGAGCCGGTCGAGCGCGGCGAGCTGCGCACCGACCAGGGCGAGGAGCTCGCCGGGTCCTACCTGGTCGGCGTCGACGCCGACCGCGACCGCGGCACCCAGCTCACGGACGCGGTGCTGTCGCCGGCGCCGTCGCTGCGCACCGAGGTCGCTGCCGTGAAGGGCCGGCTGCGCCGGGCCGTGGCCCGCGCCGAGTCCAGCGCCGGCCGCGACGACCCCGACCTCACCCGCGCCGCCGCGCGCGCCCTCGACGACGAGGTGCGCCGGCTCTCGGGGCAGGTCGTCGTGCGCGGGGGGCACTCGCTGCTCACCAGCACCAAGGGCACGCTCTCCGTCAGCGTCGAGAACACCCTGCCGCTGCCGATCCAGGTGCGGGTTCGCTTCACCTCGAAGACCGCGACCCTCACCAACGCCGAGACCGGCCTGGTGACCGTGCAGCCCGGGCACGCGGTGCAGGCCAGCGTCCGCGCCCAGGCCCAGCGCTCCGGGCAGTTCGTCGTCTTCGCGCGCCTCGTCGACCGCAACGGCGTCCCCTTCGGGCCCGAGTCGGAGATCATCGTCCGGTCGACGCGCTTCGGCCGGCTCGCCCTGGCCGTCACGGTCGCCGCCTTCGGGGTGCTGCTCGCCGCCGCGGGCTACCGCGTCGCCCGCCGCCTCAGGGCCTCCCGGCGGACACCGGCATGACCGCGCTGCGCGGGGTGGGCACCATGGCTGTCGGCACCGTCGCGTCCCGCGCCACCGGCTTCCTGCGCACCGCGGTGCTCGTCGCGGTGCTCGGTGTCCAGGGGGTGCCGCTCGCCTTCACGGTCGCGAACACCGCGCCGAACATCGTCTACGAGCTGCTCCTCGGCGGCATCCTCACCAGCACCGTCGTCCCGCTCCTCGTGCGCGCCGACAAGGACGGGTACGGCGAGGCGTACGCGCAGCGGCTGCTCACCCTCACGGTGCTGGTCCTCGGCGGGACGGCCCTCGTGCTGGTCCTGCTCGCACCGCAGATCGCCGACCTCTACCTCAGCAGCAGCGTCGACGCCGACACCCGCGCCCTGACCATCACCTTCGCCCGGTTCTTCCTGCCGCAGGTGCTGTTCTACGGCGTCGGCGCGCTGCTCGGCGCCTGGCTCAACACGCACGGCCGCTTCGGGCCGCCGATGTGGGCGCCGGTGCTCAACAACGTCGTCGTCATCGGCTCGCTGGTGGTCTTCGCCCTGCTGCCCGGTCCCGACCACCTCACCAGCGGGTCGATCACCGACACGCAGGTCGCCGTCCTCGGGATCGGCGTGACCCTCGGGATCGTGGCGCAGACCGTGGCGCTGCTGCCCGCCCTGCGCGCGACGGGGCTGCGGCTCGTCCCGCGGCTGGACCTGCGCGGCACCGGGCTCGGCCAGGCCGGCCGGCTCGCGCGGTGGACCTTCTTCTACGTGGTGTGCAACCAGCTCGTGCTGCTGGTCGTCGTCAACCTCGCCAGCGGGGCGCCGAAGGACCGCGGCTACCCGTCGTACACGAACGCCTTCCTGCTCTGGCAGCTGCCGCACGCCGTCGTGGCGGTCAGCGTCATCACCGCGCTGCTGCCGGCGATGAGCCGCGCGGCGCACGACGGCCGGCTCGACGTGCTGCGCGCCCAGCTCGACCGCGGCCTGCGGACGACCACGGCGCTGATGGTGCCCGCGGCGGTCGCCCTGGTGGTGCTCGGCGTGCCCGTGGCCACGACGGTGTTCGGGCACGGGCGGACCTCGCTCGACCAGGCCCGCTTCATGGGCGAGCTGCTGGCCGTCTTCGCGTGCGGGCTGGTGGCCTTCAGCACCTACCAGCTGCAGCTGCGCGCGTTCTACGCGCTCCAGGACACCCGCACGCCGGCGCTGGTCAACCTCGTCGTCAACGCGGTCACCGTCGGGGTCGACGTGGCGGTCTACCTGCTCGTCCCCGACCGCTGGCGGGTGCTCGGGCTCGCGGCCGGGCAGGCCTCGTCCTACCTCGTGGGGGTCGTCGTGTGCACCACGGTGCTGGCCCGCCGGGTGCCGCGGGACACCCATGGGCACGTCCTGCGCACCGCGACGCGCTGCCTGTTCGCCGTGGCGGCGCCGGCCGTCGCGGCGCTGCTGGTGGCGCGGCTCGCGGACGACGCGCTCGGCACCGCGTTCACCGGCTCGCTCGTCGCGACCGCGGCAGGCGGAGCAGTCCTGCTCGTCGGGTACGTCGCGATCGTCCGCCGGCTCGGGGTGCCGGAGGTGGACGAGCTGGTCGCGCCGCTGCTCCGTGCGGCTCAAGGACGGGGTGCGACCGGCCGAACCCGAGAGGGTGAGTGACAGCGGCTCCATCGTCATCGGCTGGCTGACCAGGCTGGTCGCGCTCTTCGCGCTGCTCGGGTTCCTGGCGTACGACGGGTTCATGGTCGTGGAGGCCAACGTCGGCGCCTCGGACGACGCCAGCACCGCCGCGCGCGCAGCCGCGGACGCCTTCGCCGGCACGAAGAACGTGCAGACGGCGTACAACGCGGCGGCCAACGCGGTCGCGGAGAAGCACGACGTGGTCGAGACCAAGAACTTCTCGATCGACTCGACCGGCACCGTGACGCTCACCGTCGACCGCACCGCCACCACCCTGTGGATGCACCGGCTGGGCCCGCTGAAGAAGTGGACCGAGGTCCGCCAGACGGGCTCCGGGACCCCGCCCTCCTAGTCATGCGCACCCCTCGTCGCACGGTGGCCGCCCTCCTGCTGGGCGGCCTCCTCGGCGTCTGCGCCCCTCTCACGGTCGGTGCAGCCCACGCCGACCCGCTCGGCGACGCCCGGGCCAAGGCCGCCCGGCTGCGCACCCAGGTCGACGCGCTCCGCACCCAGGCCGAGATCGCCACCGAGGCCTACGACGAGGCCTACGCCAAGCTCGGCGCCGCCGTCACCGCGCACCTCACCGCCGAGCGCGACCTCGAGCTCGCGCGCACCGCCTCGGGCACCACCGACGACGTCGCGGCGCGGCGGGTGCGGGCGCTGTACATGTCCGGCGGCACGGCGGCGCTCTACGCGCACGTGCTCGACAGCGCCAGCATCTCCGAGGTCGCCAACCGGGTGACGCAGGTCCAGGTCGTGCTCTCCGCCGACGACCGCGCCTCGAAGGCCGCGGCGCACGCGGTCAGCTCCCGCCACGACGCCGAGCGCCGGCTCGCCGCTGCCGCCGCCGCGTCCACCGCGCTGCAGAAGGAGGTCTCGGCCAGGTCCGACGCGGTCGCGACGCTCCTGGCGCGCACCGACGCCCTCCTCGCCTCGGCGGACCAGCAGGTGCTCGCCCTCGCCGAGCAGCAGCGCCGCGAGGCCGCGCAGCGCTCCGCCCAGCAGGCCGCCGCCGCCCTCGCCGCCGCCCGGGCGCTGCTCGGGAACATCCCCGAGGCCGCGCCCACCGCGCAGGCCGCGGCCGCGCTCGAGTTCGCCAAGAGCCAGGTCGGCAAGCCCTACGTGTGGGGCGCGACCGGCCCGGACGCCTACGACTGCTCCGGCCTCACCGGCGCGGCCTACGCCGCCGCCGGGGTGCCGCTGCCACGCACGTCGCGGGAGCAGTGGTACGTCGGTCAGCACGTCGAGCTCGGCGCGCTGCAGCCGGGGGACCTGCTGTTCTGGGCGTACGACGCCGCCGACCCGGCCACGATCCACCACGTGGCGATCTACGCGGGTGCCGGCCTCATGGTCGCGGCGCCGCACTCCGGCGACGTCGTCAAGGTGCAGCCCGTCTACCTGGACGGGTACGTCGGGGCAGTGCGTCCCGTCTCGCCCTGACCGTCCGCACCTGACCTTCCCTGGGCGTGACGCTCGCCATACTCGCGGCTCCCGGCGCCCCGAAGCGTCAAGCGCTAGGCCGTTCGGCCGATAGTCTCTGTGCAGCGTCGACACCGCGGCACGCGGCTCGGCGCTCCTTCACAACTCCATCCCCCCGCGTCCGGTCGGTCACGCCGAGTCCTGCCCCGCCGACCCCTCACCCGCACGTGAGGCACCGACGCACACCCGTACCAGGGGCAGGAGCGGGGGACCCACACGTCCTTCGTCCGCTCTCCGGAGCGCGACTCGGGGTGAAGCCGCGCGGTCTCGACGAGACCCGCGGCCGGGCACCTTCCCGCCCGAACCCGACAGCTCACCTCGCAGGCGTCAGGAAGGACCGTCTGTGCTCCTGCTGTCCCGTGCGCGTCTGCGTGCGTCCGCCCTCCTTCTCCTCCTCTCCGCCTCCTTCGGGGTCGTCGCCACCGCGACGCCCGCGAGCGCGGCCCTGACGACCTACCAGTCCCGCGTGATGACCGAGGCCGCGCGGCACAAGGGCCAGCCGTACGTGTACGGCTGGGCCGGCCCGACGAAGTTCGACTGCTCCGGGTTCACGCTCTACGTGTTCGGCCGCTTCGGGAAGCGGCTGCCGCACAACTCCGCCCGCCAGTACGGCGTCGTCCACCACATCGGGACGTCCCACCGGCAGGTCGGCGACCTGATCTTCTTCAGGGACTCCTCCGGCCACATCTACCACGTCGGCATCTACGCCGGCAGCGGCCGGATCTGGCACGCACCGCACTCCGGC
>DATJGA010000361.1:0-8713 GCA_035495395.1 Mycobacteriales bacterium
GCTCACCGGGTCGAGCCCCGAGACCGGCAACCTGCTCATGGTGCCGGGCAGCCACGGGCAGGCGCTCGCCGTCGACTGGCACAGCCGGCTCGCCGACGCCCCGGTCGTCGAGGTCGACACCGCGCCCGGCGACGTGACCGTGCACGTGCAGGACGTCATGCACGCCTCGCCGCGCCCGAAGACCGTCGGCGGTCGCCGCACGATGTACGTGACCTTCTACCCCGAGACCCTCTGGGACCACATCGGTCCGGGCGAGGCGTACAACGACCTGGTGCGCAACCGCACCCGCGAGGTCGCCGGTCTCGGCTAGCCGCGCAGCGCCCTCGCGACGGCGCGCGACGCCCGGAGCGGGACGAGCTCCGAGGTACGGCGGTCCGGCTTGGGGAAGCGCGTGCCGCGCTCCCACATGTCGACCACGCGCGGGTCGACGTACGACGAGCGGGTGACGGCTGCGGTGTTGTGCAACCGGTCCGCCACCTCGCCGTACGCCGTCGCGAGCACCCGGCGACGCGCCGCCGCGGTGCCGGGGACGTCCTCCTCGGCCAGCGTCGTCGCCATGAGCACGGTCGCGTGCCAGGTGCGGAAGTCCTTGACGGTGAAGGGCTTTCGCGCGACGTGCTGCAGGTACGCGTTCACCTGGTCGCCGCGCACCTCCTTCCACCGCTGGTCGTCCTCGCACCACCAGGCCAGCAGCTGGTCCGCGTCGTCGTCGCGCTCCACGAGCGCCTTCACCACCCGCCGTACGGCGGGGTCGTTGATCTCCTGGGTGAACTCCACCCCGCTCTTGGCCTGGAACGACAGGGTGATGCCGTCGCGGTCCACGGTGACGTGGTCGCGGCGGGCCGTCGTCAGGCCGAAGCTGCCGTTGGCCTTGAGGTACTGCTCGCTGCCGATGCGGAACAGCCCCAGGTCGACGAGCCGGACCGCGGCGGCGAGGACCCGAGGCTGGGTCAGGGGGCCGTCGCCCTCGAGGCGCCCGACGAGGTGCTCGCGCACCCGCGGAAGGCACCGGCCGAGCTCGGTGGAGCGGGCGAACTTCTCGCGGTCGCGACGGGCGCGCCAGGCCTCGTGGTACAGGTACTGCGTCCGACCGGCCTCGTCGGTGCCGACCGCCTGCAGGTGCCCGTGCGGCCACGGGCAGATCCACACGTCCCGCCACGCCGGCGGGACGGCCAGCGCGCGCACCCGCTCGAGCGTCTCGGGGTCGCGCACCGCCGTCCCGTCGGGTGCGGTGTACGTGAAGCCGGCCCCGCACCGGCGCCGTGCGATCCCGGGGAGGCTGGGGTCGCTACGGCGCAGGCGCACGGCACGGCCCTGCGGCTACTGGATGTCGCCGCGCCAGGCGCCGGTCTCGACGCTGCGCTTCTCGATGAAGGTCTTGAAGCGCTCGAGGTCGCCCTTCACGCGGCTCTTGACCAGGCCGAGCTTGTCGCCGGCCTGCTCGACGAACCCCTCCGGGTCGAAGTCGAGCTGCAGCATGACCCTGGTCTTGCCCGGGTCGAGCTTGTGGAACGTCACCCCGCCGGCCTGGTCCGGGCCGTCGAGGGTGCGCCAGGCGATCCGCTCGTCCGGGTGCTGCTCGGTGATCTGCGCGTCGAACTCGCGCTCGACGCCCGCGATCCGCGTCTTCCAGTGCAGGCGGTCGTCGGTGACCTGGGTGACCGTCTCGACGCCCTCCATGAACTCGGGGAACTCCTCGAACTGGGTCCACTGGTTGTAGGCCGTGCTCACGGGCACCTCGACGTCCATCGACTGCTCGATGGTGGTCATGCCACGCACCTCTTCCCTCTTCTTCGCTGACGTCTCTGACACAGCCGTCATTCCCCGGACCTGCGGAGAAACACACCGCTGGTCGGGGTGTGGCGCTCAGGCGAGGACGGCGGCCGGGGCCGGTCGGGACAGGCCGTTGACCGCAGCGAGGGCGCAGGCCGTCTCGTGCCGCAGCCGCCGTACCTGTCCCTCGGTCAGCGCGTCGCAGACCCAGTCCCAGTGCAGCGCGACCCACCCGCCGACCACCGGCTCGGCCGCGAGGCGGTGCCCGGCGACCGCGAGCCGGGCGACCTCGGGCTGCGGCGCACCGAGGCGCAGCACCCGGCCGTCCCACTGCAGCGGCCGGTGCAGCACGACCGCCTCGTCGCCGTCGACGCTCATCAGCCGGCCCCACCGCACCCGGCACCGGTCCAGCACCCGCAGCGGCTGCTCGACCGTCCCGGCCCGGATGAGCCCGAGCCACGGGTACACGCCGAAGACGTGGAAGTTGTGGTGCGGGCGGGCCCCGGCCACCACGCCGGCGAGCAGGTCGTCCCAGGCCGCCCCGACCCGCGGGCGGAAGCGCTGCTCGAAGGAGTCGCCGAGCTCGCGCACCGTCACCTGGTCGAGCAGGCGGTTGCCGACCCAGTAGGCCTCGACGACCGCGGGCGACAGCGGGTCGTCGCCGCGGTTGCAGTGGGCGATGAGCTCCAGGTACGGCCAGGCGCCCTCGAACCCCCGCGCCGCCTCGCAGAGCGCGCCGTCGACGACCTGAGCCGCGACCTGCTCGAGCAGCGCGTCGGGCGCGTCCGGGCCGCAGTAGCCCAGCGCGTTCGGCGGGTACGCGAAGCGCGCGAACTGCAGGGCGCCCTGGGTGGTCACGCCGGCACGGCCTGCCTGTCCCGCATCAGCGCACCGGCGGCGACGACGGCCGCGCCGAGCGCGACGACCGCGAGACCCGTGAGCTGCGGGCCGATGGGCTGGTGCTTCCACAGCGTGTTGAGCAGCGCCGTGATGATGGCGGCTGCCACGAGGACGGCGGTGACGTCGACGGCCTGGGCCCGGGCGAGCGCGGCGAACCAGGTCGACACGTACGCCGCGAGGATCGCCCCGGTCACCAGCACCCAGCGCCACTGCACGGCGTCGAGGGAGACGAGCTGGTGCAGGTCGCCCTTGACCGTGACCCAGCCGACGAGCAGCACCGACCCCATGACCATCCGGGTCAGCGCGACGGTCCACGACGACAGGTCGGCGAGCAGCCGCTTGGCGACGACCACCTCGACCGACCAGATGAGGGCCGCCGCCAGGACCAGCGCCTCGCCCTTGCCGAACGGCATCTGCAGCGTCGCCACGACGCTGTCCTGCACCTCGCCGAGGCTCTCGCCGGACATCGCCTGACCGACGACGAGCAGCACGATCGCGCCGGCCTGCAGCGCCCCCACCCGCTCCTTCAGGAGCGGTACGGCGAGCAGCGCGACCCACACGACGAGCGTCTTCTGCAGGAACGCCGCGTGCACCGACGAGGACCGGGCGAGGCCCTCGAAGAACAGCACGAACGCCACGCAGCCGCCGAAGGTGCCGACCACCGCCAGCCCGAGCCAGTGCGCCCTGGTCGTCGGCCGCTGCAGCACCGGTGCCGACGCCGACCGGGCGACCGCGGCGACCACGACGAGCAGCGCCACCGCGCTGACCAGGTTCTTGCCCGTCGTGTAGACGGTCGCGTCGCCCACGGCCTTCAGCCCGTAGGAGTTGACGAACACGGCAACGCCGCTGATGACGGCCGCCACCCCCGCCAGCACCAGGCCGGCGCGACGGCTCCCCGCTCGTGTCGTGCTCATCCCTCGACCTCCACCTCTGACCAGACGGCGCGCGTCGCAGCCGCCTCCACGTCGTCCAGCCGCCGGACGACCAGACCCGAGTGCACGAGCACCCAGTCGCCGGTGGCGACGGGCTCGTCCGTGCCCACCAGCAGCACCCGCTGCCGGTGTCCGCGCTGCTCCACCACGGCCGTGCCCGCGTCGTCGAGCTCGACGACCTGACACGGCTCCGCGGTGCACATCAGGAGCTCCCCTCCGGCAGTGCCGTCGCGACCGCCAGCACGACCCCCACCGCCGCGTCGACGGCGGCGGCCACCGGCGCCGACAGCCCGGCTCCCGTCCCGACGTCGGACACCTCGACCCCGATGAGCACCAGCCGCGCGGGCAGCCGGTCGAGGGCACGGGCGAGCTCGACGGCCTCGGCGACGCCCATGCCGTGCGTACCGGCCGCGGCCGAGCCGGTCGGCAGCGGGTCCTCCCCGACGACGGTCATCGAGACCGCGCCGGGCGCGGCACCCGTCCGCACCGCGTCGACGACCACCACGCCCGGGTACCCGTCGAAGACGTCCAGCAGGTCGAGCGGGTTGGCCACGGCCACGACCGACAGCTCGGGCGGGGCGAGCTCGCGGACGCCCTCGGCGACGAGCAGCCCGACCCCGTCGTCGCCGCGGTCCGCCGCCCCGATGCCGACCACCGCCCAGCCGGTCACGACCGGTCCACGGTGAGGTCGAGGAAGTGCGTCGCGCACGAGATGCACGGGTCGTAGTTGCGGATGGCCTGCTCGCAGTCGTGCGTGAGCTGCTCGTCGTCGAGGTCGAGCCGGTCCCGCACGAAGCGCAGCAGGTCCGCCTCGATGCTGCGCTGGTTCTGCGACGTGGGCGGCACGATGCGTGCGTCCAGCACGGTGCCCTCGTCGTCGAGCTCGTACCGGTGGTACAGCACCCCGCGGGGCGCCTCGGTGACGCCGTGCCCGACGCCGGCCCGCGGCGGTACGGCGACCGCCGGTGCGGCCGCGCCCTGCCAGCCGTCGACGATGCGCAGCGCCTCCTCCACGGCGTACACGGTCTCGACCGCGCGGACCACGATGGAGCGGAACGGGTTGCGCTCCTCGGCGCCCAGGCCCGCCTCGTCGGCCGCCGCCGACGACGCCGGTCCGAGCCGGTCGCGGTTGAGCGCGAAGCGGGCGAGCGGCCCGACGACGTACGCGTCGACCCCGGCCAGCCGCGCGTGCAGCGCGTTCGACCGCGCCACGTGCTCCTCGGTGATGTTGTCCTCGAACTCGGCCGCGGTGAAGCTGCGGCCACCCGTCGAGACGAGCACCCCGGACTCCAGCGGGTACTCGTCGTACGCGCTGCGCAGGGCGACGTACTCGTGCGGCTGCTCGAAGTCGGGGAAGGAGAAGGTGGAGACCAGCCGGACGGTCGCGACCGCGTCCTCGAGCGCCTCCTCGAGCTGCGGGCGGAGCACTTCCAGCTCGGCGCGCGACGGCGCCCGGTAGAAGCCGCCGACCTTGACGTTCACCGGGTGGATGGACCGGCCGCCGACGACGGACATGACGGTGTTGCCGGCCTTCTTCAGCCGCAGCCCACGTGCCACCACGTCAGGCATGACGGCGGCGAGCCCGATGGCGCTCTCGTAGCCGAGGAAGTCGGGCGCGTGCAGCAGGTAGACGTGCAGCGCGTGGCTCTCGATCCACTCGCCGCAGTAGAGCAGCCGGCGCAGCAGCCGAATGTCCTCCGGGACGCTGACGCCGCACGCGGCCTCGAGGGCCTGGCAGGCGCTCATCTGGTACGCGACCGGGCAGATGCCGCAGATCCGCGCGGTGATGTCCGGCGGCTCCAGGTACGAGCGGCCGCGCAGCAGCGCCTCGAAGAACCGCGGCGGCTCGTAGATCGCGAGCTGCACGTCAGTCACCTCACCGGCCCGGACCTCGACCCGCATCGAGCCCTCGCCCTCGACCCGGGCCAGGGTGTCGACCGTCAGGAGCCGGTCACCCGTCGACTTGTGCGTCATGGCTCCTGCTCTCGGTCTCGAAGGCGGGCGCGGCGGCGTGGAAGGTGCGGAAGACGCGCTGCAGCCCCAGCTCGTCGACGCCGATGAGGGCGAGCCGGCGACCGAGCGAGGCGGCGTTCGGGTTCTCCTTCGGCCCGAAGCACCCGTAGCACCCCCGGTCGTACGACGGGCAGAGCGCGCCGCAGCCGGCGTGCGTCACCGGTCCCAGGCACGGGGTGCCGTGGGCGACCATCACGCAGACGTTGCCCTTGGCCTTGCACTCGACGCAGACGCTGTGGTCGGGGATCCGCGGGGCGCGGCCCTGCACCGCAGCGGTGAGCACCTCGAGCAGCTGCGCCTTGTTGATGGGGCAGCCCTGCAGCTCGAAGTCGACCGGGACGTGCGCCGCGATCGGCGTGGAGGTGTCGAGGGTGCGGATGAAGTCGGGTCGCGCGTAGACCACCGAGGTGAACTCGCGGACGTCGGCGAAGTTGCGCAGCGCCTGCACCCCGCCGCTCGTCGCGCAGGCCCCGATGGTGACGAGCAGCCGCGACTGCTCGCGCACCCGCTGGATCCGCTCGGCGTCCTCCGCGGTCGTGATGGACCCCTCGACCAGCGACACGTCGTACGGGCCGGCGACGACGCCGCGGGTGGCCTCGGGGAAGTACGCGATCTCGACCTGGCCGGCGACCGCGAGCAGGTCGTCCTCGCAGTTCAGCAGAGTCAGCTGGCAGCCGTCGCACGAGGCGAACTTCCAGACGGCGAGCTTCGGCTTGCCCATCACAGCCCCCTGACCGTCATGAGGGGGGCGAGCACGTCGTAGTCGAAGACCGGCCCGTCGGTGCAGACGAAGTGCTCGCGCAGCTGGCAGTGGCCGCACAGGCCGACGCCGCACTTCATGTTCCGCTCCATGGAGACCCGCACCCGTGACGGGTCGGCGCCGGCGTGCACCACCGCCTCGGCGGTGAGGCGCATCATCACCTCGGGGCCGCAGACGAAGGCGTGCGCCTGCGCGGGGTCCCAGTCGGCCACGGGCAGCAGCCCGGTGACCAGGCCGACCCGGCCGCGCCAGGTGGGCGCCGCCGCGTCGACGGTGACGAGCACCTCGAGGTCGAGCCGGCTGCGCCACTCCTGCACCTCGTCGACGAACAGCAGCTGGTCCGGCATGCGGGTGCCGACGAGCAGTGCCACCCGGCCGTACCGCTCCCGCTCCGCGAGGACGTCGAGCAGCGCCGGGCGCAGCGGGGCCAGCCCGATGCCGCCGGCCACGATCAGCACGTCGCTGCCCGCGGCGCGCTGCACGTCCCACCCGGTGCCGAACGGGCCGCGCACCAGCACGACGTCGCCCACCGCCACCCGGGCCAGCGCCCCCGACGCGTCTCCCACGGCACGCACGGTGTGCTGCAGCAGCACCGGTTCGCGCGGGTCGCCGCTGATCGAGATCGGCACCTCGCCGCGTCCCGGCACCCCGATCATCGTGAACTGGCCTGCGGCGAAGCGCAGCGTCTCGCCGTCGCTCGGCTCGAGCCACATCGTCGCGGTGTCCGCGGTCTCGTCGCGGGTCGCCACCACCCGGAACGGCCGCGGGAGCAGGGCGGCGTCGAGGGCGGTGGGCGCGAGCGCCTCAGAGGTGGGCACCGGGACCGCCGTACAGGTCGAGCAGGCGCACCCGGGTCGCCTGCAGCCGCTCGTGCATGACCTGGGAGACGCGGGTGAGCAGCGCGTAGCCGAGCGCCGGGTCGGCGTCGCACTTGCCGCGCAGGCAGGCCCCGTCGAGCACGACGACGTCGGTCGGCTCCACCGCGCGCGCGTCGCAGAACCACTTGTACGGCGGCACCAGCCACGACCAGCCGAGCACCCCGTCCTCGCCGACCGTCTCGAGCACGAGGGGAGCGCGACCGGGCGCGGTGAGCTCGAGCGCGACCAGCCCCTGGCGCACCACGTAGAACGTGTCCGCCGGCCCGCCGGTGCGGAACAGGTACTCGTCCTCGCGCAGGTGCGCGTTCTGGGCGCAGCCGCGCAGCAGGTGCAGGGTGTCCTTGTCGAGGCCGTGGAAGAAGCGGTGCTCCGAGAGCAGGTCGACCAGGTCGTAGACGGTCATGACGGCACCTCCGCGTCGGCGCCCCCCGGGCTCTGCCGGAGGGCTTGCAGCTCCTCGAGCACGTCGATGCCGGCGGGGCACCAGGTGACGCACCGGCCGCAGCCGACGCACCCGCTGGTGCCGAACTGGTCGATCCAGGAGGAGAACTTGTGGGTGAGCCACTGGCGGTAGCGCGTCTTCGTGGTGTCGTGCACCGCACCGCCGTGCAGGTAGGAGTGGCCGGCGGTGAAGCACGAGTCCCACACCGTGCTGCGCTCGGTCACGCCGAGCAGGTCGGTGCTGTCGTCCACCGTGACGCAGAAGCAGGTCGGGCAGACCAGCGTGCAGTTGGTGCAGGACAGGCAGCGCGAGGCCACGTCGTCCCACCGCGGGTGCTCGGGGTTGTCGCGGAGCAGCTCACGGACGCCGTCCATGTCCACCGCCCGGGGCTCCATGACCGCCACGGAACCGGCCACGACGGCGTCGACCGCAGCCGTGTCGGCACCGGTCGACGGCCGGCCGGTCAGCTGCGCGAGCACCTCGGCTCCGTCGTCGCTCCCCGCGCGTACGACGAACCGGTGGCCGTCGTCGTCGAGCAGCTCGGTCATCGCCAGGTCGTAGCCGGCCGTGGGGTGGGGTCCGGTGCCCGTCGAGGTGCAGAAGCAGGTGCCGCCGGGGTGCGAGCAGGTGATGGCCACGACGAACGCGCTGCGTCGGCGGCCGGCGTAGTGCGCGTCGACGACGTCGCGGTCGAGCAGCACCCGGTCGTGCACCGCCACCGCGGCGAGGTCGCAGGAGCGCACGCCCAGGAAGGCGTACGACGGCGGCTCGTCCTCGACCGCGGTCACCGCTCCCTCGGGCGAGACGGAGAGCAGGGGCTGGCGGCTCGGGAACAGGAACGGCTTCCACGACTGGGCCGCGGCCGCGTAGGCGAACAGCCGCTCGTCGCCGTCGAGGCTCAGCCGGTAGCGGCCGGGGGCCTGCGCGTCGCGCGCCCGGGCCGGCAGCTCCGCGACCGAGGTGATCGGCGCGTGCACGACGACGCCGTCCCGCACCGTGGGCCCGATGACCGTCC
>DATJGA010000362.1:0-4011 GCA_035495395.1 Mycobacteriales bacterium
CCGTGCGCCTGGACGCAGTTGTTCGCCGCACGCACCGAGGCCTCGCTGGCGTAGTACTTCGCCTTCGAGGCCGCCAGGGAGTAGTCCTCGCCCCGGGTCTTCAGATCGGCCACCCGCCAGGTGAGCAGCCGGGCGCAGTCGACCTCGACCGCGGCGTCCGCGATGAGCTCCTGGACGAGCTGGTGACCGGCGATCGGCTTGCCGAACTGCACCCGCTGCGTCGTGTACGCGACCATCGTGTCCAGCGCGGCCTGGGCTAGCCCGGTGCACGACGCGCCCAGGGACATGCGCCCGTCGTTGAGAGCGGTGAGCGCGACCCGGATGCCCTTGCCCTCCTCACCGCCGAGCAGGGCCGTTGCCGGCACGCGCACGTCGCGCAGCACCAGCTCGGCCGTGTCGCAGGACCGCAGCCCGAGCTTGCCGTGGATCTTCGAGGCGGTGAAGCCCGGTGTGTCGCACGGGACGAGGAACGCGGACACGCCCTTCGCGCCCGGTCCGCCGGTGCGCGCCATGACGAGCGCGACGCCCGCGATGGTCCCGTTGGTGATGAAGATCTTGGTGCCGTTGAGCACGTACGACCCGTCCGGCTGCTTCACCGCGGTCGCCTGCAGGTCCGCCGGGTTCGACCCGAAGTCGGGCTCGGTGAGGCCGAAGCAGCCGAGCACCTCGCCGGTGGCCATCCGCGGCAGCCACTCCTGCTTCTGCTCCTCGGTGCCCCAGCGGTCGATCGAGCCCGCGACCAGCCCCAGGTGCACGGACACGATCGAGCGGACGTTCGCGTCCCCCCGCCCGAGCTCCTCGATGAACAGCACGTAGCTCAGCGGGTCGCCGTCGCCCCCGCCGTACTGGCCGGGGATGGACAGCCCGATGAAGCCGGTCTGCCGCAGCCCGTCGAGCGCCTCCTGCGGGAAGCGCTCCTCCCGGTCGTTCTGCAGCGCCCGGGGGCTGACGACGTCGTCGACCCAGGTCTTCACCGCCTTGCGGACGGCGTCCTGCTCGCTGCTGAGAGTGAGGTCCACTAGTCCCCTGCCAGGTCGCGCAGGACCCTCGCCTGCGCCTCCCGCTCAGCCTTCCACTGCTCCGGCGGGGTACGACGAGCGGCCCCCTGCAGCAGCGCCGTGGTCTCGATCACGGCGTCCCTGGGCGAGGCGAGGACCCCCGCGACCAGGGCCTCGACCGCGCCGTCGAGCTCGTCCACGACGGCGTTGAGCAGCCCGGCTGCGTACGCCTCGTCCGCGCTGACCATGCGCCCCGTCAGGCACCACTCGAGCGCCCGCGGCAGCCCCACCGCGGCGACGAGGGGGTGCGTGCCGGTGAGGTCCGGGACGATCCCGAGCGAGGTCTCCTTCATCGAGAAGACCGTGCCCGTCGCCGCCACGCGGAGGTCGCAGGCCAGCGCTAGCTGGAAGCCCGCGCCGATCGCGTGCCCCTGCACAGCCGCCACGCTGACCAGGTCCGGGCTGCCCAGCCAGGAGAACCCCTCCTGGAACCCCGCGATCCGCTGCTCGGCGTCAGGGTCCTTCCCGAGCTCGCCGAGCAGGCCGAACTGGCTGCGGTCCAGGCCGGCGCTGAACGACGCGCCCTCCCCCCGGACCACGACGACCCGCACCGAGCCCGGCAACGAGCGACCGGCCTCGGCCAGGGCGTGCCAGAGCTCGGGGTCCTGCGCGTTGCGCTTCTCGGGCCGGGTGAGGGTCAGCGTCGCGCGCTCGCCGTCGACGGCGAGCGAGAGCGGGTTCAGGCCTTCTTCTTGCGGGTCGCGCCACCACGCCCGCGCAGCGTCGTCCCCGACTCGCTGAGGATGCGGTGCACGAACCCGTACGAGCGGCCCGTCTCCTCGGCGAGGGCACGGATGCTCGCGCCACCCTCGTACTTCTTCTTCAGGTCCCCGGACAGGGAGGCACGGTCGCCTCCGGTCACCCTCTTGCCCTTGGCGAGCTCGACCACGTCGTCACCTTCCTGGTACCGCGTCGCGGTTCTGGCTGGTCCGCCCATGATCCACCCGGTAGCGGATCAAGACCAGACCGCCTCGGGTCATATGCGGGTGACCAGCCGGTCACCCCCTGGCACAGTCCGTGACGCCATGAGCACACCGACGACCACGACGGACGACCCGACCCCGCAACCGCGCGGCGGCCGGGCCTCCGTGCTGCGGCACCGCGGCTTCGCGCTGCTCTTCGCCGGGCAGGCCGTCTCGCTGCTCGGCGACCGCATCGTCCTCGTCGCCACGCCCTTCGCCGTGCTGGCCCTCCCGGGCGGCTCGCTGTCCGACGTGGGCGTCGTGCTCGGCGCCAACGCGCTCGGCTTCGGGCTCCTGGTGCTCATCGGCGGTGTCGTCGCCGACCGGCTCCCGCGCCAGCTCACCATGCTGGCCAGCGACCTGGTCCGCGGGCTGGCGCAGGCCGTCTCCGCGGTGCTGCTGCTGAGCGGCAGCGCGACGGTGACGTCGCTCGCCCTCCTCCAGCTCCTGTACGGCGGGGCGGAGGCCTTCTTCCGGCCGGCCGTGCTGGGGCTGGTCCCGCAGGTGACGGACCCCGGCGAGGAGCAGCCGGCGAACGCGCTGCTGGCCTTGAGCAACAACGTCGCGATGGTGGTCGGCCCGGCCGTCGCCGGCGTGCTCGTCGCCTGGCTCGGGGCCGGGGGCGCCCTCGCGATCGACGCCGGGACCTTCGTGGTGAGCGCGCTGACGCTGGCGCTCATGCGCCCGCGCCCGTACACCCCCGCCCCGGCCGCGCCGATGCGCGAGCAGGTCGCCGGCGGCTGGCGCGAGGTGCGCTCGCGGTCGTGGGTCTGGACGACGCTGGTGGCCTTCTCGGCGTACCACGCCCTCGTGCTGCCGGCGATCTTCGTTCTCGGCCCGAAGGTCGCGAACGACATCCGCGACGGGGCGGCCTCCTGGGGCCTCATCTCGACCGGGTTCGGCACGGGCGCGGTCATCGGGAGCGTCCTGGCGCTGCGCTGGCGCCCGCGGCGCCCGGGGCTGGTCCTCGGCCTCATGCTGTGCGCCGGTGCGATGCAGGGCGCCATCTGCGCCTCCCCGCTGCCGACCTGGCTGGTCGCGCTGCTCGAGGCCGGCAGCGGCGTCGGCGTCGCGCTCTGCTTCACGATCTGGGAGACCGCCCTGCAGCAGCGCATCCCGGCAGGCGCGCAGGCCCGGGTGAGCTCGTTCGACCACCTCGCGTCGGTGACGCTCATGCCGGTCGGCTACGCCCTCATCGGCCCCGCCGCCGACCACCTGGGCATCCGGGTCACCTCGGTCGGCGCCACCGTGGTCACGCTGGCCGTCACCGGGGCAGTGCTGCCCGTCCTGGCCCGGCTGCCCGCCGTACCGGAGGTGGCTAGGCCAGCGCGATGAGGTCGACGAGGTCCTCGGACCACTGGTCCTCGACGCCGTCCGGCAGCAGCAGCACCTTCTCGGGCTCCAGCGCGACCACGGCGCCCTCGTCGTGGGTGACGAGGACGACGGCACCGGTGTAGCCGGCGAGGGCGCTGAGGACCTCCTCGCGGGAAGCCGGGTCGAGGTTGTTCGTGGGCTCGTCGAGGAGCAGCACGTTGGCGCCGCTGACGACCAGCGTGGCCAGCGCGAGCCGGGTCTTCTCGCCGCCGCTCAGGGTGCCAGCCTGCTGGTGCACCACGTCACCGCTGAACAGGAAGCTGCCGAGGACCCGGCGGGCCTCCGGCTCGGGCAGCTCGGGGCAGGAGGTGCGCATGTTCTCGAGCACGGTGCGGTCGGTGTCGAGGGTGTCGTGCTCCTGCGCGTAGTACCCGAGCCGCAGCCCGTGCCCGTGGTTGACCGTGCCCGTGTCGGGCTGCTCGGTGCCCGACAGCAGCTTCAGCAGGGTCGTCTTGCCGGCGCCGTTGAGGCCGAGGACGACGACGCGGGCGCCGCGGTCGATGGCGAGGTCGACGTCGGTGAAGACCTCCAGCGAGCCGTACGACTTCGACAGCTCCGAGGCGGTGAGCGGGGTCTTCCCGCACGGCGCCGGGTCGGGGAAGCGCAGCTTGGCGACC
>DATJGA010000363.1:0-5253 GCA_035495395.1 Mycobacteriales bacterium
ACCACAGCCAGGACACCGACTCGGTCACCCGTGACGCCAAGGGCCTGCGCATCACGCTCGACACGGTGCTCATCCGCAGCGTGCTCGACCAGGTGACGCCCTCGCCCCTCAAGGACGCGCTCTACAGCCTGTTCTCCCAGGTCCCGTCCGTCGGCGGCCAGAACGTCCAGGGCTACCTCTTCTACCTCATGGCGACGACGCCCAAGATCACGTTCGTGCTGGGCGCCGGGTCCGGGGTCTCCGCGGCCACCCTGCCGCTGAGCTTCACCTGGCCCGACCTGCCGATCGGCGGGGGCATCTCGGTGCCGCCCGTGACGGGCGGTACGACCACGCCGACCCTGCCGGTCACCTCGCCGGTGCTGCCCACCACCACCGGCGACGCCCCGGTCGTGGCCCCGACGACCCTCCCGCCGACGGTCAAGGCCGCGTCCAAGGACCCGTTCCACGGGCTCTCTCCCGGCCAGCTCGCGCTCGTGCTCGCGCTCGCCGCCGCCGGCGGCTGGGGCCTGGTGCGCCTGCAGAACGCGGCCCTGCTCGGGGCCGTCGGTGCCGGCGCGTGCAAGGACGACTCCAGCCCGACCCTGCCCGACCTCCGAGGAGCGTGACCAGCGTGAAGCACTCCGTGGACCGCACCCTGTCCCTGGTGGCGGCGGTCCTGCTCCCTCTGGGACTGCTCGTCATCGTGCTCGGCTGGTACGGCGCGGCGCACACGCCGTACCTGTTCGAGCAGATCCCGTACCTCATCTCCGGCGGGCTCGTCGGCCTGGCCCTGGTGACCGGCGCCGGCCTGCTCTACTTCGGGGCCTGGGTCGCGCGCAGCGCCGGCACGCAGCAGCGCGTCGCCGAGGAGACGCTGGCGGTGCTCCGCGAGATCCGGGACGGCCTCGGCGAGACCACCCACACGACCCGCACCGCGAACGGCCACGCCGGCTTCGTCGCCACCTCGCGCGGCTCGATGTGGCACCGCCCCGACTGCGCCGCGGTCGCCGGCCGCAGCGACCTGCGCTCCGTCGGCCCGGACGGCGGCGGCCTGCAGCCGTGCGCCCTGTGCGACCCCCTGTCCGCCGTACCTGCTCACGCCTGACCCAGGAGACCGACTTCATGCGTGCACCTCAGCGCCTCGCGGCTGCCCTCGTCGTGAGCGGCCTGCTCAGCGCCGCCTGCGGCGCGCGGCTCACCTCCGCCCAGCAGCAGGAGGCGATCGCGTACGGCCGTGGCGCCGGCCCCGGCGGGTCGACCGGCGACCTCGGCACGACGGGCTCGGGCACCACCGGCAGCGGTACGACGGGGAGCGGGACCACGGGCGCCACCGGCTCCACCGGCGCGACCGGGACCACGGGCGCCGGCACGACCGGCACAGCGGGCTCCACCGGTGGCCTCGGCAGCTCCGGTACGACGGGTGGCACGGCCGACTGGACGAAGGCCCCCGCAGGGGGCAACGGCGGGGCCACCGACGTCGGCGTCACCGCCAGCTCCATCACCATCGCCAACATCAGCGACGTCAGCGGCGCCGTCCCCGGCCTGTTCGAGGACGCCCGCTTCGCGGTGCAGGCGTACATCAAGTACTTCACCGCCCGCTACGGCACGCTCTACGGCCGCAAGATCAACGTGCTGGCCCTGGACTCGCAGCTCGACAGCGGCGCGAACCGCAGCGCCTCGATCCAGGCCTGCAACGAGGCGTTCGGCGGCGTCGGCTCGGTCTCGGCCTTCGACCAGGGGGGCGCGCCGGTCATCGCGGGGTGCAAGTCCAAGGGCGGGCTGTACCCGGACCTGCGCGGTCTGGCGACGACCGACCAGATGAAGGCGGTCTCGAACGCCTACCCCGTCAACGCGGCAGGGGTCGGCGGCACGCGCTCGCTGGGCCAGTTCGGCTGGGCGGCGGAGAAGTTCCCGGACGCCATCAAGAAGGCGGCCTACGTCTACTCCGACGGCGAGGTGACCCGCCAGCTCGCGCAGCAGGACAAGGAGGGGACCACCAAGGTCCTCGGCTACAACTGGGTCGCCGACATCCCGGTGGCCACGACCGAGACGAACTACAACCCGGCCGCGCAGCAGATCAAGAGCTCCGGTGCGCAGTACGTGACGTTCGTCGGCGCCTACCAGCAGGCGGCCAGCCTGGCCCGCTCGATGAAGTCGCTCGGCTGGACCCCGAAGGTCTACCAGCCCACCGTCACCGCCTACACCCCGAACTTCATCTCGCAGGCCGGCGACGCGCTCAACGGCGACTACACCTACATCGGCGTGAGCTCCACGCTCAACGAGGAGATGGCGGGCAACCCCGAGCTGCAGCTCTACGCGCAGTGGCTGCAGCAGGTGAAGCCTGGTGCGCTCCCCACGAACATCGGCATGTTCTCCTGGGCTGCCGCCGCGCTCTGGGTGCAGAAGATGATCGAGATCGGGCCGCGCCCGACCCGCGGGGCGCTGCTCGCGAAGATCGCGGCCGTGCACAAGTACACCGGCAACGGGCTGTTCCCCGGTCAGGACGTCGGAGGCCGCCGGCTCGGTGACTGCGTCAACGTGGTGCAGGTGAGGGGCGGCAAGTTCGTGCGCTTCCTGCCGTCGCAGCCGCACACGTTCCGGTGCGGCAAGGACGGGCTCTGGAACACCAAGACGAACCAGAAGGAGGCGGCCGCGCCGGGCTGAGCCCTGGAGCGGTGCGTCAGTCCGCGAGGACGAGCGTGATGGCGGTGTGGATGTCCCGCCACACGTCGGCGGCGCCGATGCGCCCGCCGAGCCACGCGATCTGCCGGGCGAACCACACGTCCTGCAGGATCGCGGCGAGCTCCTCGTCGTGGTCCGTGGGCGCGTCGTCGCCGCGGATGGCCGCGACGATGAGGTCGCTCATGCCCTGCCGCACCGCGGACACCTCGCCCGCGACGGAGGCGTCCGCCGCCATCAGCGCGCGGATCATCGCCTCGGTGAGGAGGGGGTCGCGCTGCAGGGAGCGCGTCGACCGCTCGAGCACGAACGACACGCGCTCGGCCCGGGTGTCGCCCGGCACCTGCCGGCGGGACAGCCGCGCCGCGAGGCGGTCGGTCTCGGCCTTCATGGCCGACACGAGCAGGTGGATCTTCGACGGGAAGTAGCGGTACAGCGTGCCCAGCGCGACCTCGGAGCGCTCGGCGACCTCGCGCATCTGCACGGCGTCGTACCCGCCGCGGGCGGCGAGCGCGAGGGTGGCCGTGAGGATCCGCTCCCGGCGGGCGCGTTGTGCCGCGGTCTCGGTCTCGACCGAGCCGGACGCCGTCGTCGTCACCCGCCACCACCTCTCGCCCCGTGCCAGAAACAGGAACGTGTTCTAGTATTGCAGACAGTCGAGCGGAAGGCACGCGCATGACGATCGGTGTCACCGCGGATCACGAGGCGCTTACCTCGATGGTCCGCGGCTGGGCAGAGCGCACCGGTCTTCGTGCCGACGCCCGCGCGGCCCTGGAGGGCCCCGAGACGCGTCCCACATGGTGGCAGGCGCTGGCCGACCAGGGGCTGCTCGGACTGCGCGTGTCGGAGGAGAGCGGCGGGTCCGGTGCCGGCGGCGTCGAGCTCGCCATCGCGGCCGAGGAGCTCGGCCGCGCGTTCGCCCCGGGGCCCGTGCTCCCGACGCTCGCGGCGACCCTCGTGCTCGCCCAGGCCGGGGGCACGGCGGCCAAGGAGCTGCTCCCGTCGCTCGTCGACGGGACCCTGACGGCTGCCGTCGCGGTGGAGGACACCCTGCTGGCCACGGCAGGCGACGACGGCCTGGTCGTGTCGGGCACCGTGCGCCACGTGCTCGCCGGCGCGACCGCCGACCTGCTGGTGCTCGGTGCCGAGGGCACCTGGTTCGTGGTCGAGGCGGCGTCGGTCTCGGTCGAGCCCGGCCAGGGCACCGACCCCACCCGCCGGCCCGCCACCGTCACGCTCGACCGGCTCGCCGTACCGGCTGCGCGGGTGCTGACCGGCACGACCACCGCGCAGGTGCACGCGCTGGTCGGCGTGGTCGCCGCCGCCGAGGCGACCGGCATCGCGGGCTGGTGCCTCGACACCGCGGTGGCGTACGCGAACACCCGCGAGCAGTTCGGCCGGCTCATCGGCGGCTTCCAGGCCGTCAAGCACAGCTGCGCCGACATGCTCGTGCGGGTCGAGCAGGCGCGTGCGCTCGTGTGGGACGCGGCACGGGCCCTCGACGAGGCGCCGTCCCCAGCCCGCGACCTGGCAGAGGCGGCCGCGATCGCCTTCTCGCTCGACGCCGCGGTCGAGAACGCCAAGGCGTGCATCCAGGTGCTCGGCGGGATCGGCTTCACGTGGGAGCACGACGCGCACATCGCCTTCAAGCGCGCGCTGTCGCTGCGGGCGCTGGTCGGGTCGACCGCCGCCTGGCGGCAGCGGGTCGCCGCCCTCGCGCTCGACGGCGCCCGGCGCGACCTCGACCTCGACCTCGACGCGCACGGCGAGCAGCTCCGGGAGGAGCTGCGCGCGTTCCTCGCGGCGCTGCCCTCGGACGCCCGGGAGCGCCGCGTCGCCCTGGCGGACGCCGGGTGGCTGGTGCCGCACTGGCCCGCGCCGTGGGGCCGGGACGCCGACGCGGTCGACCAGCTCGTCATCGACCACGAGCTCGCTGCGGCGGGGGTGCAGCTGCCCAACCTCGTCATCGGCGGCTGGGCGGCACCGACGATCGTGGCGCACGGGACGGCCGAGCAGCAGGAGCGCTTCGTGAGGCCGACCCTGCACGGCGACATCACCTGGTGCCAGCTGTTCAGCGAGCCTGGCGCCGGCTCGGACCTCGCGGGGCTGCAGACCCGGGCGGAGAAGGTCGAGGGCGGCTGGAAGGTCAACGGGCAGAAGGTCTGGACCTCGGTCGCCGACCGCGCGGACTGGGGGATCCTGCTGGTCCGCACCTCCGGCGAGGCCAAGGGACCGGCGCGGCACAAGGGCATCACCTACCTGCTGCTCGACATGAGGACCCCCGGCGTCGAGATCCGGCCGCTGCGCGAGATCACCGGGCACGCCCTGTTCAACGAGGTCTTCTTCGACGACGTCTTCGTGCCCGACGACTGCGTCGTGGGCGAGGTGGACGGCGGGTGGAAGCTCGCGCGCACCACGCTCGCCAACGAGCGGGTCGCGATGTCCTCGGGCTCCCCGCTGGGCCGTGGTGTCGAGGACGTCCTCAACGACGTGACGGCGCTCGGCGGCGGCGACGCGCTGCTGCGCGACCGGGTCGGCGGCTTCGTCTGCGAGGCGCTCAGCCAGTCGCTGCTGGCGTTCCGCACGACGCTGCGC
>DATJGA010000364.1:0-2082 GCA_035495395.1 Mycobacteriales bacterium
TCGAGCTCCTACGCCCCGGCGACCGCGGCCGGTCCGGTGTCCGTCGTCCCCGGTACGGCGGTCTCCTCGGCGCAGCCGCACCTGGCCCGCGCGGAGACGACCGGTGCCGGGCTCACCGTCAGCGGCGTGCTCGACGGCGCACGGTTGGCCTCCTCCTCGTTGCTCACCGGCACCGACACCGCGGGCACGGCTGCCTCGACGGGCACCTCGACGGTCGGGCACCTGGGCGTCGCCGGCGTGCTGTCGCTCGAAGACGTCGTCGCGCACGCGACCGTCTCGGCCGTCGGGGCCCGCACCACCGCCGCGGCCGCCCTGACCGTCGGGGGCGCGAGCGTCGCCGGCGTCCCGGTGACGATCGACGCCGACGGCGTGCACGCGGCCGGGCAGGGCACCGGCCTCGGCCCGCTGCAGGACGCGCAGGCCCAGGTCGACCAGGCGCTCGCCGCCGCCGGTCTCGACGTGCACGCCGTCGCGGTCACGCGCACCGTCACCGGCCGGTCCGGGTACGCCGACTCCGGCGGCATCGTCATCCGCCTCGTCACGCCCGGCGTCGACCCGGCCGGGCTGCCCGGCAACGACGTGACCGTCACCGTCGGCAAGGTCACCGCGACCGGTACCTCGGAGGCGGTCGGCTCGCCGATCCCGCTGCCGCCCCTGCCCGTGGCGGGCGGTCCCGCCGTACCTCCGACGACCACCACCACGACCGTCGTGGACGGCGGGCTCCTCCCCTCGACCCCGACCGCCGGGGGCCCGGCGCCGCTGGTCGCCTCACCCCGCTCCTACGTCGTCGCGGGGCACCGGGTGTCGGCGCTCGCGGCGTTCGCCGCGTTCGCGGCCTGGCAGCTCATCACGATGGCGATGACGACGCTCTACGCGCTCGCCGACCGCCGTCGCCGCGCCGCCGTGGAGGTGGAGCCGTGAGGACGCTGACCCGGCGGACCGCCGTACCCGTGGACTGCACGCGGTGCGGGGTGACGTACCGGCCGGCGCTGACCGCGGGGACCTGCCCGGTGTGCGACACGGCGCCCGGCGGCGAGCACGGGGCGCCCGCGCCGCAGCGCGACCTGCTGATGCCGATCGTGCTCGTCGCGACCGTCGTCAACGTGCTGCTGCTCGGCGCCCTCGCGATCGCGGTGGCCCGTGTCGGTTGACCCGTCGGGGGCGCCGCTGCGGCGCGTCCCCGTGCAGGCCCGCAGCGCGGAGCGCGTGCAGCGGATGCTCGACGCGTGCGCCGAGCTGCTCGGCGAGATGCCGTACGACGAGCTCACGACCACCCTCATCGCACAGCGCGCGAAGGTGGCGATCGGCTCGCTCTACCAGTTCTTCCCGGACAAGCCGGCGGTCGCGCGGGCGCTGGTGGGCCGCAACCTCGAGCGGTTCCTCACCTCGCTCGCCGAGCGGCTGGCCGAGGGCGAGTTCCTGCACTGGTGGGACGCCGTCGACACCGCGATGGACACCTACGTCGAGCTGCACCACAGCGACGAGGGCTTCCGCGCCCTGCACTTCGGCGACGTCGTCGACGTGCACCTGCTCGACCCGCAGCAGGACAACAACGCCTTCATCGCGGACCGGCTGCGCGAGCTGCTCGTCGACCGGTTCGCGCTGCGCGGCGACGCCGGGCTCGACCTCGCGCTGGGCATCGCGGTGGAGATCGCCGACGCGCTGCTCAAGCTCGCGTTCCGGATGGGCCCGCCCCAGGAGGCGCGCGTCATCGCCGAGGCGAAGTCGGTCATCCGCGAGTACCTCGCCCGCCACCTGCCCTCGTAGCCCAATGGCCTCAGTCGAGGCAGAACTCGTTGCCCTCGACGTCCTGCATGACCTGGCACGACTCGTTCTCCTCGTCGGCCAGCAGCAGCTGGCCGCGGGTGGCGCCGAGCGCCTCGAGCCGGACGGCCTCGGCCTCCAGCGCCGCGAGGCGCTCCTCCCCCACCAGGCCGGTGCCGACTCGCACGTCGAGGTGCAACCGGTTCTTGACGACCTTGCCCTCGGGCACGCGCTGGAAGTACATCCGCGGTCGCCTGCCCGTCGGGTCCGTGCACACGGCCCAGACGCCGGGCTCGCTGTCCGGGTCGACGTCGTACC
>DATJGA010000365.1:0-3123 GCA_035495395.1 Mycobacteriales bacterium
CACGCGGGCCCGGGTCGAGGAGCTCAAGGCGTTCGAGCGCGAGTACCGGCTGCGCCTCAAGGCCTACCTCGAGGGCCAGCTGCGCGAGCTCGAGAGCCGCGCCGGCGCCGAGGGGGCAGGGTCCGGCGTACCGGCCGCGGCGCGCTCGGCAGCCGTGGGCCCGACGCCGGCCGGGGTGACCAACCCGGCGGCGGCACGCCCGGCCGCGCCCCCGGCACCGGCTGCCCCGCCGCAGGCCGCGCCCCCGCAGGCCGCTCCGCCGCAGGCGGCGCCGCGCCCGGCTCCGTCGGTCGCACCGCCTGCCGCACCGCCTGCCGCACCCCACGTGGCGCCGCCCAGCGGTCCGCCCCGGCAGGCGCCCGGATCGGCCCCGCCGTCGGTAGGGCCGTTCACGGTCCCCGCGAACAACCCGCTCGAGCAGGTCGACGAGGGGCCCGAGCCGCCGGCTCACGAGTGACCGTCCCGTTCCGGTACCGGTAGCCGGGGCACACCGCCGCTGTCAGTAGGATGCCCAGGCGCGTCCGCGCACTTTCCTTGTCGGAGGACTCTGCACGTGATCGTCATCAGCGGGGCACTCGTCCTCGTCGCCCTCGTCCTGCTCGTCATCGGCCTCGTCGGCCCGAGCCTCGGCTTCGTCTACGCCTCGATCGGCGCGAGCCTCGCGGCCTTCGCGTTCCTCGTGATCGGTGTGCTGCAGCGTCGCAAGGAGGAGGCCGTCGTCGACGGGGCGCCGGCGTCGGCGGCGGACATCGCCGCCGCCATCCGCACCCCCGAGCCCGCGCCGCTCGCGGAGCCGGCGACGTCGGCCGGGCTCGCCGGTGAGGTGCTCGTCGTCGAGGGCCGGCCGCGGTACCACGTCGCCGGGTGCCGCTACCTGACCGGCAAGGACGCCCGCTCGGTCGAGGTCGGCACGGCTCGCGCCGACGGCTTCACCGCCTGCGGCGTCTGCAAGCCGGACGAGTCGCTGGTCTCCGCCCCCGCCGGGCTGGACGAGCCGGAGCTCGCCGACGACGCGCACGTCGCGATCGTCGAGCCGGTGGCAGCGGTCCCGGCCGCGGCACCCGCGAAGCGGGCGGCGGCGCCGGCGAAGGCCGCGAGGGCTGCTGCCCCGGCTCGTGCTGCGGCCCCCGCGAAGGCTGCCACGAAGGCTGCGGCGAAGAAGGCCGCCCCCGTGAAGAAGGCGGCCGCCAAGGCGCCGGCCAAGGCTGCGGCCAAGGCCCCCGCGAAGGCCACGAAGGCCGCGGCCAAGGCGCCCGCGAAGGCGGCGGCGAAGGCTCCCGCGAAGAAGGCGGCCGCGAAGGCCCCCGCCAAGAAGGCGCCCGCCAAGCGCTCCTGACACCTCGTACGCACGACGAAGGCCCCTCCCGTTCGGGAGGGGCCTTCGTCGTGGGTGACGCGATGCCCGGAGCAACAGGGGGAGACCCCGGGCACCGCGCCCACCAACCGCGGGCCAGCCCGCCCGCGGAACCTGTGGCCGGCTAGTGGTTCTCGCGCATGATCGCGCTGCGGAACGCGTCCCGCGGGGGCGGGACCGGCAGGGAGAGGACCTCGCCACCGGCACCGAGACCGGCGAGACCGAGCACGCGCTCGAGCACCGACTGGGTGCTCTCGCCGCGCTCGACGCCGACCGCGGTGACGAGGACGCGGTAGATCGTGATGTAGTGCCGGACCGGGGTGTCGTAGCTCCAGTCGACCGAGCCCAGGTGCAGGGCGTCGCCACGGCTGCCGCCGGCGCCCTCCCACGGGCCGCTCCACACCTGGATGCCGGCGGGGCCGGCGGAGAAGCAGCCGCCCGCGGAGACGTCCTCGCGCTGCGCCGCGGCGAGCAGCGCCCGGCCCTCGCGCTCGGGGAGCACGAGAGCAGGCCGGACCTGGCTCTCCAGCGCGATGGCGGAGCCCGCCCGGGTGAGCCGGAAGGAGCGGTGAACGGGCCTCGGCTCGGCCAGCTCGACGGTGTGGACGGTCACTGGGGCTCCCGGGTGCTGCGACGACTGCTCCGAGTGGAGCAAGACGGGGGTGTCAGTCAGACCATCGGCAGCAGGGTGCGCGTTCCTGATGGGGCCATCCGGGTGATTCCGCGCCGGTTCAGCCCCCGGCGGCGCGCAGCCAGAAGCGCAGCCCGAGCTCGGCGTCGTCGTGGTGGGCGACGTTCGCGGTCGGCGCGCCGTGCGTCACGGTGACGGCGAGCACCTCCTCCGCGAGCCGCGCCGACCCCTCCTGCAGCGCCTCGGCCACCTCGCCCGAGGCCTGCCACCACAGCTCGATCCGATCGCTCACGTCCAGCCCGCTGCTCTTGCGGGCGTCCTGGACGAGGCGGACCGCGTCGCGCACCAGGCCGGCCCGGCGCAGCTCCGGGGTGACCTCCAGGTCCAGCGCCACCGTCGCACCCGGCCCGCTCGCGACCGCCCAGCCGCTGCGCGGCGTCTCGGTCACGACCACCTCGTCCCGCGACAGCGCGACCTGCTCGCCGTCGACGACGACGCTCGCCGTCCCCGCGCGCACGGCGGCAGCCAGCTCGACGGGGTCGGCGGCCGCGATCGCGGCGGCCACCGCCTGCACGCCCTTGCCGAAGCGGGCGCCGAGCGGCCGGAAGCTCGCCTTGACGTGGACGTCGACGAGGTCGCCGGACAGCGTCTCCAGCGCCCCTACGTTCAGCTCGGCCGCGACCAGCTCGCGCAGCTCGGCGGGCAGCTCGTCCCAGCCGACCGCGGACACCAGCGCCCGGCCCAGCGGCTGCCGGGTCTTGGTCTTCGACTCGGCGCGCGCGGTGCGCCCGAGCTCGACGAGCCGGCGCGCGAGGGCCACCTGCTCGGTCAGCTGCGGGTCGACCAGCGAGCCGTCGACGACCGGCCAGTCGCGAAGGTGCACCGAGTCGGGCAGGTCGGGGCAGCAGCTCACGACCAGCGCGTCGTGCACGGCCTCGGTCACGAACGGCACGAACGGCGCGAGCAGCCGGGTGAGCACCTCCAGGCACTCGTGCAACGTCGACAGCGCAGCCGGGTCGCCGTCCCAGAACCGCCGGCGCGAGGTGCGCACGTACCAGTTGGACAGGTCGTCGACGTACTGCGTGAGCCGCCGCCCGGCGCGCAGCGAGTCGAACTCCTCGAGCGCGTCGGTGACCTC
>DATJGA010000366.1:0-3273 GCA_035495395.1 Mycobacteriales bacterium
GAGTTCGCCGAGCTGCGGCCGCGCATCACCTGGGACCGCGTCACCGGCGAGCTCACCGGCCGCCCCGGCGCGCAGCGGCTCGCGGTCCCCAGCGGCGGCACCATCCCCGACCGCGGGCTGTTCGGGGTGTTCCTCGTCGGCGAGCGGCGGTCCCGGGTCGGCGAGCTCGACGAGGAGATGGTCTACGAGTCGCGGGTCGGCGACGTGTTCCTCCTCGGCTCCAGCGCCTGGCGCATCGAGGACATCAGCCACGACCAGGTGCTCGTCACGCCCGCGCCGGGGCAGCCGGGGCGGATGCCGTACTGGCACGGCGACGCCCTCGGCCGGCCGATCGAGCTGGGCCGTGCCCTGGGCGCGTTCACGCGCGAGCTCGGCCGGCTCGACCGGACGGCGGCGCTGGTCCGGCTGGAGACCGCCGGCCTCGACGCCTGGGCCGCGAGCAACCTGCTGGCCTACCTCGACGAGCAGCGCGCGGCCACGGGGGTGCTGCCCGACGACCGCACCATCGTCGTGGAGCGGTTCCGCGACGAGCTCGGCGACTGGCGGCTCGCGATCCACTCGCCGTTCGGCGCGCAGGTCAACCAGCCCTGGTCGCTCGCGCTCACGGCCCGGCTGCGCGAGACCCACGGCCTCGACGTGCAGGCCATGCACTCCGACGACGGGATCGTGCTGCGGCTCCCCGACGCCGACGACCCGCCCTCGGGGCAGGCCGCGGTGTTCGACCCGGCGGAGGTCGAGGAGCGGGTGCGCGACGAGGTCGGCGGCAGCGCGCTGTTCGCCTCCCGCTTCCGCGAGTGCGCGGCACGTGCGCTGCTGCTGCCGAAGCGGAACCCTGCCAGGCGAAGCCCGCTGTGGCAGCAGCGGCAGCGGGCCGCGCAGCTGCTCGGGGTCGCGTCGCAGTACGGCTCGTTCCCGGTGGTCCTCGAGGCGATGCGCGAGGTCCTGCAGGACGTGTTCGACGTACCAGGGCTGGTACAGCTCATGCGCGACGTCGAGCAGCGGACCGTGCGGGTCGTCGAGGTCGAGACCCCCCGCCCGTCGCCGTTCGCGCAGCAGCTGCTGTTCGGGTACGTCGGGCAGTTCATGTACGAGGGCGACAGCCCGCTGGCGGAGCGCCGGGCCCAGGCCCTGTCGCTGGACAGCTCGCTGCTCGCCGAGCTGCTCGGGCAGGCGGAGCTGCGCGAGCTGCTCGACCCCGAGGCGCTCGCCGAGGTGGAGGCCGAGCTGCAGCGGATGGTGCCGGAGCGGCACGCGCGCGACGCCGAGGGCGTCGCCGACCTGCTGCGGGTGCTGGGTGCGCTGTCGACCGAGGAGGCCGTGGCGCGCGGCGCGACCCCGGCCTGGCTCGTCGAGCTCGAGGACGCCCGGCGCGCGATCCGGGTCCGGGTCGCCGGCGAGGAGCGCTGGGCCGCGATCGAGGACGCCGGCAGGCTGCGCGACGCGCTCGGCACGGCGCTGCCCGTCGGCGTCCCGGAGGCGTTCACCGAGCCGGTGGGCGACCCGCTCGGCGACCTGGTGTCGCGGTACGCGCGCACGCACGGGCCGTTCCTCGCCGCCGACGTGGCCGCTCGCTTCGGGCTCGGGATCGCCGTCGTCGACGGGGCGCTGGCCCGGCTGGCCGCGACCGGTCGCGTGGTGCACGGCGCCTTCCGCCCCGACGGCAGCGGGCTCGAGCACTGCGACGCCGAGGTGCTCCGCTCGCTGCGCCGCCGCTCGCTGGCACGGCTGCGCAAGGAGGTCGAGCCGGTCGACCCGGAGGTGCTCGCGCGCTTCCTGCCGGCGTGGCAGGGCGTCGGCGGCACCGCCCGCGGCGTCGACGGCGTGCTGCGCGCCGTCGAGCAGCTGCAGGGCGCGCCGCTGCCCGCCTCGGCGCTGGAGACCCTCGTCCTGCCGTCCCGCGTCGTCGGGTACTCCCCCGCCCTGCTCGACGAGCTGACCGCGGCCGGAGAGGTGCTGTGGGCCGGCGCCGGCTCGCTGCCGGGCAACGACGGCTGGGTCACCCTCGTGCCCGCGGACCGCGCCGAGCTGCTGCTCCCCCCGCCCACCGACGCGGCGGCCACGCCGCTGCACGCGGAGCTGCTCGCCGCGCTCGCCGACGGGCAGGCGCTGTTCTTCCGCGCCCTGGCCGACCGCGTTCCGGCCAGCTCCGAGGCGGCGCTGCAGCAGGCGCTGTGGGACCTCGTCTGGTCCGGCCACCTCACCAACGACACGCTCTCGCCCCTGCGCGCGGTGCTCGGGGGCCGGGCCACCCGGCGTACCCCGGCGCGGGCGCGGTACGCCCGCGCCTCGCTCGCCGCGCGCAGCGCGCCGCCCACCGTCTCGGGCCGCTGGTCCCGGCTGCCCGACCCCGAGCCCGACCCGACCCGGCGCGCGCACGCCCTGGCGGAGGCGCTGCTCGAGCGGCACGGCGTCGTCACCCGCGGAGCCGTCCAGGCCGAGCGCGCCCCCGGCGGCTTCCACGCGACGTACCAGGTGCTCAAGGCGCTCGAGGAGACCGGCAAGGTGCGGCGGGGCTACTTCGTCGAGGGCCTCGGGGCGGCGCAGTTCGCCGTACCCGGTGCCGTCGACCGGATGCGCGCGATGGCCAAGCCCCGCGACGACGAGCCGCTGTGGACCACGCCCGTCCCCGGCGGCTGGGACGACCAGCGCCGGCGCCGCGACGAGGCGCGCGCCCTGGTGCTGCCCGCGGCCGACCCGGCGAACCCGTACGGCGGAGCGCTGCCCTGGCCGGAGACCGAGGGCGGCCACAAGCCCGGCCGCAAGGCCGGCGGGCTGGTCGTGCTCGTGGACGGCCGGCTCGTGCTCTACGTGGAGCGCGGCGGCCGCAGCCTGCTCTCGTTCACCGACGACGAGGCCGCGGTCGGGCCCGCCGCCGACGCGCTCGCCCTGGCCGTCCGCGACGGCGCGCTCGGGCGGCTCACCGTGGAGAAGGCCGACGGCGAGCCGGCGCTGCGCTCGGCCCTCGGCGCGGCCCTGGAGAGCGCCGGCTTCCACCCGACCCCGCGCGGCCTGCGCCTGCGCGGCTGAGGCTCAGCAGAGGCAGAACTCCTCGGGGTAGCGCTGGACGACCCCGAAGGCGCCCATCAGGTCGGGCTCGAAGCCGTTGTCGGCGGCGACCTGCCACAGGTCGCAGAACAGCTGGTCGGTGCGCAGCGCCGGCGTGGTGCGCCACAGCATCACCGCCGGCTCGTCCGCGGGGTTCCACATGAGGTGGCTCGTCCCGCGCGGCACCTCGAGCACGTCGCTCGGTCGAGGCGGCAGTCGCCCGGAACA
>DATJGA010000367.1:0-2871 GCA_035495395.1 Mycobacteriales bacterium
CCGCCGCCTGACCCCTCCACGGAAGGAACTCGCCATGCTCGTCCTCACCCGCCGCAAGAACCAGAGCATCGTCATCGGTGACCAGATCATCGTCACGGTGCTCGAGGTCAAGGGCGACCAGATCCGCCTCGGCATCACCGCACCTCGTGACGTGCAGGTGTACCGCGAGGAGCTGCTCGCCGACCTCACCGAGGCCAACCGGTCCGCCGTCCTGCAGGAGGGCGCGGCCTCCGCCGTGCCGCCGGTCCCCCCGGCCGGCTCGCTGCTGCGGAACCGGAGCCGTCGCGTCGCCTGAGCTCTGCCCCCACCGCTCGTCCCCCCCAGAGGAGCTCCACCTGTGACCACCGCCTTGACCCCCGAGGCCCGTGCCCTTGTCGAGAAGCACCTGCCGATGGTGCGCCACGTGCTCGCCGGCGTGGCTGCGCACTTCCCCCGGCACGCCGACCGCGAGGAGCTCGCGCAGGCCGCGAGCCTGGGCCTGGTGGAGGCGGCGGCGCGGTACGACGAGGAGCGCGGCGTGCCGTTCGACCGGTGGGCCGCGCTGCGGATCCGGGGCGCCATCCTCGACGCGGTCCGGGCGCTCGACTTCGCCCCGCGCACGCTGCGCGCCGCCTCCCGCGAGGTCGAGGCCGCGCGCAACGAGCTCACCGCCGCCCTGGGCCGCACCCCCACCTCCGAGGACATCGCGCAGCGGCTGGGCATCCCGGTCGCGGAGGTCGACCAGCTCCAGGGCCAGGTGCACCGGTCGGTCGTGCTCTCCCTGGACGCCCCCAGCGGCGAGTCCGAGGGCGACCCGCTGACGCTGGCCAGCGCCCTGCTCGACGACGTGCAGCGCCAACCCGCCGAGGTCCTCGAGATGCGCGAGCGCGCGACGTACGTCCGCGACGCCCTCACCTGCCTGCCCGACCGCCTCAAGGAGGTCGTCGTCGGCTACTTCCTCGAGGGCCAGACGTCGGCGGACCTGGCCGCGCGGCTCGGCGTCACCGAGTCGCGGGTCTCGCAGATGCGCACCGACGCGCTCAAGCTCATGCGGGCCGGCATCGAGGCCCAGTACGCCGAGACGCACCCCACAGGTGACGGCCCCGTGCGCGGTGCGCACCGCACGGCGTCGTACGCCGCCGAGCTGGCCGCGCGGTCGACCTACGCGACGCGGCTGTCGCAGGTGCCCGCGCAACGCCGACCCGCGGACGAGCGCGTCGCCGGCTGAGCGGCCGGCCTCCCTTAGGGTGGGCCGGTGACCGACGACGCCCCTGTGCTCGCACCGACGCCCGACCGGCCGCGGCACGAGAAGCCCAAGGAGCACCGCTCGTTCCTCCGCGAGCTGCCGGTGCTGGTCGTCATCGCCTTCGTGCTCGCCCTGCTCATCAAGCACTTCCTCGTGCAGGCGTTCTACATCCCCTCGGGCTCGATGGAGCAGACGCTGCTCGTCGGCGACCGGGTGCTGGTCAACAAGGTGCCGTACCACTTCCGCGACCCGCACCGCGGCGAGGTCGTCGTCTTCAACGGCCTCGACAACTTCGACGAGGGCGTGACGTTCGCCAAGCCCAGCAACCCCGTCTCCAAGGGGCTGCGCGCGCTGGGCGGCGCCATCGGCCTCGGCACGCCGGACGAGAAGGACTACATCAAGCGGGTCATCGGGATCCCCGGCGACCACGTCATGTGCTGCGACTCGTCGGGGCGGGTCGTCGTCACCCCGAAGAGCGGCAAGGCGTTCTCGCTCGACGAGCCGTACGTGTTCGAGAACGACACCTCGGACACGCGGTACTTCTGCGACGCCGGCACCGGCAAGGCGCTCTGCCCGCCTGGCGCGACCGGGGTGCTGGTCCCCAAGGGCCGGCTCTGGGTCATGGGCGACCACCGCGGGAACTCCTCGGACTCGCGGTTCCACCTCAACGACGCGCACCGCGGCACGGTCCCCGAGGACAAGGTCGTCGGCCGGGCGTTCGCCATCGTGTACCCCTTCGACCGGGCCGGGATCCTGCACGTCCCGCACGCCTTCAAGGGGATCGCGCTGCCCGCCGTACCGCTGGTCGGCGGGTTCGCGGGGGCGCTGCCGGTCGTGCTGCTGCGCCGCCGGCTGCGTCGCTAGCGGGAGACCAGCGCGGTCTTCGCGGTCGGGGACACCTCGACGTCGGCCTTGGCCGGGTTGGTGCCCAGCACCTGGTCGGCGAACCGGGTCGCGACGCCCAGCCAGTAGCGCTCGTTGCGGAAGTGGTGCAGCCGGTGCGCGCGGTGCAGCCGGCGGTACGCGTAGTGCCGCGGCGCGTAGTCGGTGTGGATGAGGAAGTGCACCCACTCGTAGACGAGCGTCAGGGCGGCGATCGTCAGGACGGCGGTCACAGCTGCCGGGCGCCGCGTCGCCAGCACGATGCCGGCGTTCAACGGCATACCGGCGAGGATCACCGCCGGGTGGATGAACTGGAACCGCAGGTCGCGCGGGTCCTCGTGGTGCCGGCGGTGGGAGTACCCGGCGATCCGGTCGCGCAGGCTGCCGTCCGCGGGGCAGTGGAGGATGAAGACGTGGATCAGCCACTCGCTGAAGGGGTTGAAGGCGACCAGCGCGGCGACCACGATCGCGTCGGCCGCGGACCAGTGCGGCCACAGGGCGCGTACGGCGGCCAGCACCGCCACCTCGGTCGCGAGCAGCCGGGGGCTGGCGTGCAGGACGAACTCCTTCAGGGCACCGCTGAGGGTGGTGATGTCACGCGTCACGGCCGGCACGTCTCGGACCCTACGTCGCGGCGCCTGGGCACGGCACCCGGGCGGACGGCGTCAGGGCTCGCGCTGGCCGGCGGAGACGAGGCTCTTGGCCAGTGGGAGCAGCACGCGCTCGGCCAGCACCAGCACGCCGGTGAGCACGCCCACCCGCAG
>DATJGA010000368.1:0-4998 GCA_035495395.1 Mycobacteriales bacterium
CGCGTCGGACGGGACGCCCAGGCCGGCGTCCACCACCACCGGGACCCCGGCCTGGGCCACGATCACCTCGATGGCGTCGCGGGTGCGCAGCCCGCGGTTGCTGCCGATCCACGCGCCGAGGGGCATGACCGTCGCGCAGCCCGCCTCCTCCAGGTGCCGGCACAGCACCGGGTCCGCCGAGCAGTACGGCAGCACCGCGAAGCCCTCCGCGACGAGCCGCTCGGCGGCGCGCAGCGTCTCGATCGGGTCGGGAGCCAGCGTCCGCGGGTCGGGGGTGACCTCGAGCTTCACGAGGTCGGCGCCGGTCGCGGCCCGGCCGAGCCGGGCCAGTCGCACCGCCTCGTCGGCGTCGACGGCGCCGCTCGTGTTCGGCAGCAGCGTCATGCCGGGCGGCACGAAGTCGAGCACGTCCCCCTCGCCGGCACGGGTCAGGTCGACGCGGCGCAGCGCGACCGTGACGATCTCGGCCCCGCTCGCGAGCAGGGCCTCCCGCATCACGGCGTGCGAGCGGAACTTGCCGGTGCCGACGAGCAGCCGGCTCGCGAACGAGCGGCCCGCGATCTCCAGCGGAGCGGTCCCTTGCACCTCAGCGACTCCCCACGCGGGCATGACCCCGATCGGGTGGTACGGGTCGCCGACGGTCCCTCGCGGGTCGGTCGGCCTCTCAGCCCGCCTCCGCGAGCTCCCCGGCCTGACGCTCCCGACTCTAGCCCTGCGTTCCCCCTGCGCCGGAATGTGCGGACACATTTCCGCCGTCGGCGCCTCGGGCGCAGGAAAGTGACCGCGCATTCCGGTCAGGGACGGGCCGCGGCGATTCACATCCGTCACAGCAGTCACATTTGCCACAGGAGTACCACCCGTCGTACGGTCGTCGTCCGGGGAACGGCCGTGCCCGCCTGTGCGGGCACCGACGAAGGACTGGACATGTCTCGTCCCACCCGTGGGCTGCGCGCCGTCGGCCTGCTCGTGCTGGTCGCCGCCGTCGTGACCGCCGGAGCGCCCACCGCCATCCACATCCACCGCGGCGACACCCTCAGCGCTCTCGCGCTGCGTCACCACACCACCGTCGCGGCGCTTCAGGCGCTCAACCACATGGGCGGCAGCACGACCATCTACGCCGGCGACACGCTGCTCGTGCCGGGTACGGCGGCCGCCCGCCCTGCCGCGCCGCGCACCGTCACCCGGACCACCCTCCGGTCGTACCGGGTGCGCCCGGGCGACGGGCTCATCGTCGTGGCGCGCCGGCTGCGGACCACGCCCGCGGTGCTGCAGCGCACGAACCGGCTGCACCGCGACTACCTCGTCCTCGGCGAGCAGCTGCGGTACCCCGTCACGGTGCGGGTGACCGTGGCCGCCCCGCGCAGCAGCGGCACGGTCCGCATCCCCGGCTCGGTGAGCCACTCGGCGAGCGTGCACCGCGCGCAGCTGCAGGCCCGGCACCTGCCGAGCAAGGCCCAGGTGCGGCGGATGATCGCCGCGTCCGCCCGGCGGCACGGCGTACCGGTGAGCCTGGCGCTGGCCTTGGCGTACCAGGAGAGCGGCTTCCAGCAGCGGGTCGTCTCCCCCGTCGACGCCATCGGCGCGATGCAGGTGCTGCCGAGCACCGGCAGGTCGCTGGGCCGGCTGCACGGCCGCACCTTCGACCTGCTGAAGGCCTCCGACAACGTCGAGGCCGGCGTGCTCCTGCTGCGCGACCTGCTCGAGGCCACCGGCAGCGTCGACAAGGCGCTGGCGGGCTACTACCAGGGCCTCGGGTCGGTCTCCCGCGTCGGCATGCTGCCGCAGACGAAGCAGTACATCCGGAACATCCAGCTGCTGCGGCACCGCTTCTCCTGACGGTGCGCCTGCGCCGCCCCGGCGCTGGTCCCGCCTAGGATCGGACCCGATGGAGACTGCGTCGGACGCCGCCGCGCCGCTGACCGGGCGGCTCCTCGACGACCGCTACCGACTGGACCGCGTGCTCGCCCGTGGCGGGATGGCGACGGTCTACGTCGCCACGGACACCCGGCTCGACCGGGAGGTCGCGGTCAAGGTCATGCACCGCGCGCTGGCCGAGGACGCGGACTTCGTCGCGCGGTTCGCCCGCGAGGCGAGGGCGGCGGCGCGGGTGCAGTCGCCGGAGGTGGTGCTCGTCCACGACCAGGGCACCGACCGCGAGACCGGCCTCGCCTACCTCGTGATGGAGCACGTCCAGGGCGTCAACCTGCGCCAGGTGCTGCAGGAGCGCGGCGCGCTGACCCCGGCCCGTGCGGTGTCGGTCATCGAGCCGGTGCTACGGGCGCTCGCCGCCGCGCACGCGGCCGGTCTGGTGCACCGCGACATCAAGCCCGAGAACGTGCTGCTCGCCGACGACGGCCGCGTCAAGGTGGCCGACTTCGGCCTCGCCCGTGCCATCGAGACGAGCAACCTCACCCAGACCACCGGCCTGCTCATCGGCACGGTCGCCTACCTCGCCCCCGAGCAGGTCGAGACCGGTACGGCGGACGCGCGCAGCGACGTCTACGCGACCGGGGTGCTGCTCTGGGAGCTGCTCGTCGGCCACCCGCCGTACGAGGGCGAGTCGCCGCTGTCGGTGGCGTACCGCCACGTCCACGAGGACGTCCCGGCCCCGTCCACCGTCGTCGGCGGCGTCCCGGTGGCCCTCGACGAGCTCGTCGTGCGCGCCACCCGGCGCGACCCGGCCGCCCGGCCGCCGGACGCGGGCGCGTTCCTCGCGCAGCTGCAGGCCCTCAAGGGGGATCTGCCGGCAGCACCGGTGGGCACGCAGACGACCCTGCTGGTGCCCCGCCGTACGCCGCCTGGCGACGGCGAGAAGCCGACCCGCCGGCGCCGCGGCAGGCGCGGCCTGGTGCTCGTGCTGGTGCTGGCGCTGCTGGCGCTCGGCGGGGGCTTCTACCTCGGCAGCTACCGGTACACGAAGACGCCCTCGGTGCTCAGCAAGACGCTCGCGCAGGCCACCGCCGCGCTCAAGGCCGAGGGCCTCGACGTCCGCCACGGCGACGACCGGTACGACGAGAGCACGCCCAAGGGCGTCGTGCTGCGGCAGGAGCCCGGTCCGGGTGCGCGGGTCCGCAAGGGCGGCACCGTGACCGTGCACCTCTCGCTCGGCCCGGACCGGCGGGTCGTCCCGCGCGTCACGGGCAAGGACGTGGCGGCGGCCCGCGAGGCGCTGGTCGGCGTCGGCCTCGAGGTGGCCGACAAGAGCAAGGGCGTCTACAGCGACACCGTGCCGAAGGGCAAGGTCGTCGGCACCGACCCGGCCGCCGGCCAGCGGCTCAAGCCCGGCACCGTCGTCACCCTCGTGGTGTCGAAGGGCAAGCAGCCGGTCGAGGTGCCGAACGTCACCGGCAAGAAGCAGGACCAGGCGACGAACCAGCTGCAGGACCTGGGCTTCGTCGTCGACGTGCAGCAGGTCTTCAGCGACACGGTGCCGGTCGGCGTCGTCGTCGACCAGACCCCCTCGTCGGGTACGGCGGACAAGGGCTCCACCGTCCTGCTGCACGTGAGCAAGGGCCCGGACATCGTGGCGGTGCCCGACGTGCGGGGGAAGCCCCGCGCCGAGGGGCGCCGGATCCTCGAGGCCGCCGGGCTCGTCGTCGACGAGCGCGTCGTCGTGCAGGGCGGCCCCGGCAACGTGCTGCAGACCGACCCCAAGGCGGGCAAGCGGGTCAAGCGGGGCACCACCGTCATCATGTACGTCTACTGACAGGCCTACGCTCTGCTGCGTGCCTCCCCGCAAGCCCTCTCCCGTGGGCTCCCACGTCCCGGTCGCGGGGGGACTGCTCAAGGGCCTGGCCTACGCGCACGAGATCGGTGCCGCGGCCCTGCAGGTCTTCGTCTCCAACCCTCGCGGCTGGGCGCGCTCGGCGGGCGACCCGGGCCGTGACGAGGAGTTCCGCGGCTCCTGCACGCACCCGGTGTTCGTGCACGCGCCGTACCTGGTGAACTTCGGCTCCCCCACCGAGGCCACCCTGCGCCGGTCGGTCGACGCCGTCGCGCACGCCCTCGGGCGCGCCACGGCGATCGGTGCGCGAGGGGTCGTGGTGCACGGCGGCAGCGCGGTCGCCGGGGTCCACCGCGACGAGGCGATGCGCCAGCTCCGCGAGCACCTGCTGCCCGTGCTCGACGGCCTGGACCCCAGCGGACCGCGGCTCCTCGTCGAGCCCACCGCCGGGGGCGGCCAGGCGCTGGCCGCGACGGTGCAGGACCTGGCGCCGTACTTCGCCGCCCTCGACGACCACGAGATGCTCGGCGTCTGCCTCGACACCTGCCACGCGTTCGCGGCCGGGCACGACCTCGCCTCCCCGGGCGGCATGAAGCGCACCCTCGACGCCCTCGTGCGCGCCGTGGGTCGCGGCCGCCTGCAGCTGGTGCACGCCAACGACTCCAAGGACCCGCTCGGCTCGTTGCGCGACCGGCACGAGGCCATCGGGCAGGGGCGCATCGGCAAGGACCCGTTCGCGGAGCTGTTCCGCCACCCGGCGACGCGCAACGTGCCGGTGGTGGTCGAGACGCCGGGCGACGCGAGCTCGCACCGCCGCGACGTCGAGCTGCTGTGCGCCCTGCGGGATGCCTGACCGCGAGCAGGAGGAGCGAGCTCGCCTGGCCGGCCGGTCTGGCGGGCGCGCTCGGCGAGGGCGAGTGAGCGACGGGCGAGCTGTCACCAGCCCCACGCTGGCCCTCGTCGGGGTCACCGCCATCTGGGGCTCGACCTTCGTCGTCGTCAAGGACGCCGTCGAGAAGATGCCGGTGACCGACTTCCTCACCTGGCGGTTCGGCCTGGCAGCGCTGGTGATGCTGCTGCTGCGGCCGCGCTCCGTCGCCGCGCTCGGACCGTCGGGACGTCGCGCCGGCGTCCTCGTCGGGCTGGCCCTCGGCGCCGGCTACCTGCTGCAGACGTTGGGCCTGCAGCACACCTCCGCCGCCGTGAGCGGCTTCATCACGGGCATGTTCGTGGTCCTCACCCCCCTCGGGTCGGCGCTGCTGCTGCGCTCCCGG
>DATJGA010000369.1:0-2504 GCA_035495395.1 Mycobacteriales bacterium
GGGCAGGACGCGAGGACGCGCGCGATCGCGTCGCGCTCGGCGGGGGTGACCCACAGCCGGTACCTCGCCTTCACCGCCACCTGCCGCGCGACGTACGCGCACCGGTACCCCTTGTACGGCGGCAGCCAGGTCGCCGCGTCGCCCTCCCCCTTGCGCCGGTTGACCTCGGCGCCGACGGCGAGCAGCTCGAGGGGGTCGTTCGCGAACGCCCGGCGGGTGGCGAGGGACCAGGCGAAGGCGCCGGTGACCCAGGCGTCGCGCAGCGCCACGACGTGGTCGATCTCGACCTCGTCGACGCCGCCGCGCACGAAGTGGACGACCCTCCCGGTGTACGGGTCGGGCGCGAGGTCGCCGCTGAGCACGACGCAGCCGTGGATCCGCGGCCGGTAGGCGCGGCGCACGAGGTCCCGGGTCAGCACGTCGTTCCTCGTGTCGCACCCGTTGCGGTCGACGTCGGCCCAGGCGGGGCCGAACAGCGCCCGGTCGTACCCGGTCCGCGGCGCGCGGCCCTTCACCGCCAGCCCCGCGAGCAGCTGCGCGGCCGACCCGCTCGCGACGGGAGCCGTCGGCTCCGGCGCGGTGACGGGCACGGAGGGCAGCGCGCAACCGCCGAGCAGGGCGAGCAGCGGGAGGAGGCGCCTAACCACGGCGCGGCGGCCGCCAGAACACGACGAGCAGCGCGGCGGCGCCGCCGAGCCCCAGCCCGGCGCACACCAGGGCGGCCGGCCACCCCGGGGGGTCGAGCACCCCGAGGACGTGGTCGAGCGAGACCCGGCCGCCGCCCGTGCCGCACAGCGCGAGGCCGGCGGCGGTGAGGGTCATGACGTACTCGTAGCCCTCGCCCGGCCGGAACACGAAGAACCCGTTCTTCAGGTGGTTGGTGACGAGCGCGACCACCATGACGCCGACGACGGCGGCCCCGGCCAACGGGGTGGCGAGGCCCACGAGGAGGAGCGCCCCGGCGCCGAGCTCGGTGAGGCTCGCCGTCCAGGCGTGCAGCCAGCCCGGCCGCATGCCGAGGCTCTCGAACCACCGGCCGGTGCCGGCGATCTTCCCGCCGCGGAAGACGTGGTTCCAGCCGTGCGCCAGCATGACGACGCCGACGGCGAGGCGGAGCAGCAGCAGCGAGGCGTCGATCGGGTCCATGCGCTGCAGTCTGGCGTGCCCGTGCGTCAGTCCGGCGACGGCCAGGTGCGTGTCGTCCACGGCCCGGCGCCCCAGGGCTGCCGCGCCCAGGACAGCTCGAGCCGTCCCGGCTCCGCGGTGAACAGCTGCCCGAAGACGGTGGCGAAGACCTTGCCGTCGTGCTCGCCGCGCACGACCAGGCCGGCCGGGTCGTCGGTGGGCACCGACTGCCGGAGCAGCGCCGCCCAGCCGGCGGGGAAGCCGGCGGCGGTCAGCGCCGGCAGGTGCGCCCGCGCCTTCTGCAGCTCAGGTCCGCCCGAGGTCACCATGCGGGTGCCCGGCTCGAGGTCCTCCCGCAGCAGCACCTGCCCGTCGTACTCCCAGAGGGTGAGCGCGGTGGGCGCGGCGAGGACGAGCGCGAAGCTCGCCATCCCCCGCAGGTCGACGGCGCCGGTCCAGTCCGGTCCGTGCTGCAGCGCGAGCAGCGGCAGCACGCCGCGCGAGGGCGCCCCCGCCGCCGCGACGGGGCGCTCGGGACGGTTGAGCACCAGGCCGGTCAGGCCGGTGCGCACGTCCGTGACGCACCAGGTGCCGCCGGCGGTGCGGTCGCGGCCGCCGACCGCGTCCGGCTGCTCGGGCCACCACGTGCCGGGGTCGTCGAAGTCGCGGCCGACGAGCTCGTCGCGCAGGGCGAGCACCCGCACGGCCTCGCCGGGCGCCCAGCGCACCACCACCGTGCACACGAGCCGGACGGTACGTGAGGTCAGCGCTGGTGCGGGACCCGAGTCTGCCGGGGAGAGGTCGTGAGGTCGCCGTTGCTGAGGTGCTTCACCCGGTACATGTCCAGGTCGGCGCGCTCGATGAGGTCCTCCCAGCGCTCCTCGCCGGTCGCGACCACGTGGCCGATCGAGGCGCTCACCTGGAGCACGATCTCGTCGTCGACGCGCACCGGGGCGGCCAGCGCCCGCTGCACCCGCACCGCTGCCTGCTCCACCGCGGTCGGGCTGGTCAGGCCCTCGTACACGATGACGAACTCGTCGCCGCCCAGTCGTCCCGCGACGTCCTTGTCGCGCACGGTGGTGCGGAGCCGGTCGGCGACCGCCTTGAGCAGCACGTCCCCGACGAGGTGGCCGTAGGTGTCGTTGACGTGCTTGAACCGGTCCAGGTCGAGGAACAGCACCCCGAACAGCGTCCCGTCCTCGCGGGCCCGTGCCGAGGCGCCCTCGAGGTAGGCGAGAACGGTACGGCGGTTGGCCAGCCCGGTCAGGGCGTCGTGACCCGCCTCGTGGCTGAGCAGCGCGACCCGCTGGGCGTGCAGCATGGCCAGGTCGGCCTTGTGCCGGCGGTGGTCCGCCTCGCTCATCGACCAGGCCGCGATC
>DATJGA010000370.1:0-4211 GCA_035495395.1 Mycobacteriales bacterium
CTACCTCGCGCGGTTCCCCGTCGACCAGGTGAAGGTCGACCAGTCCTTCGTGGCCGGCCTCGGCTCCGACGCCGGCAGCGCCGCCATCGTGGGCGGCGTCATCGGCATGGCGCACACCTTCGACCTGCGGGTGGTCGCCGAGGGGGTCGAGCAGGAGTCCCAGGTGGCGATGCTGCGCGACCTCGGTGCCGACGCGATCCAGGGGTTCTTCATGGCCCGCCCGGTGCCGGCCGATCAGGTCAGCTTCACGCTGCACGGGCCGGCACAGCGGGCCCTCGTGCCCCGGCCGCGGGCCGGGCTCGACGACCCGGTGGCCCGCGAGCCGTCGTACGACGAGGAGCTGCGCTACCGGCTGCTGGTCGAGGGGGCCAAGGAGGTCACCGGCCGGCTGGACCTCGCGTCGGTGCTGGACCACGCGTTCGTGGCGCTGAGCCGGATCGTCACCTTCGACGGCGGCTCGATCCTGCTCGTGGAGGACGGCCAGGTGCGCATCGCGGCCGGGATGCCGACGCCGACGGCGGAGGCCATGGCGGCGCGGATCCCGCTGGGCCAGGGCGTCTCCGGCACGATCGCGGTCACCGGCGAGCCGCGCTACCTGCCGGACATCACCATCGCGAGCACCGTCACCGCGAGCCGGCGCAGCAAGAACAGCTCCGAGGGCGTCCGCAGCTGGTACGGCGTACCGCTCATCGCGGAGGGGCAGCCGATCGGGGTGCTGCAGGTGGACTCCACGGAGTTCGACGCCTTCGGCGAGGCGGACCGGCTCGCGGTGCTGGCGTTCGCCCCGGTGGTGGCGCTCGCCGTCATCACGGCGCGGCGGGCGGCCGAGCAGCTCGAGGAGATCCAGCGCTCCGGGGACGCCGGCTAGACGGTCGCGAGGAAGTCCCGCACCAGGGCCATCGTGGCCGCGGGGTGCTCGAACTGCGGAACGTGCCCGCAGTCCTCCATCACGACCGAGCGCGTCTCCGGCAGCGCCGCGGTGACGTGCCGGGCGAACCCCGGTGGCACCAGCCGGTCGCGGTCGCCCCAGACGAACAGCGCCGGCGGCGTGAGACCGGGCAGCCGGTCCCAGAACCCGTGCCGTCCGTGCGCCTCCTCCACGACGATCTGGCGGGCGCAGGCCAGCAGGGCCTCCCGGTGCCGGCGCGAGCGGAGCACCCGCACGCACTCGTCCGCCGCCGCGTCGTACCAGGGCCGCGGCAGCCGGTCCGGGTCGCTGAAGAAGGTGCGCACCACCTCGACGACGACCCGGTGGCTGACGGGCAGCGGCACCCGGCCGAGCTCGGGGAGCAGCAGCCGGACGACCGGCACGACCGCCCGCAGCCGGCGGAAGGCGGGGGAGGGGGTGAGCAGCACCAGGGCGCGGGTGGAGCGGGGGTGGGCGAGCCCGGCCTCCAGGGCGATGCGGCCGCCGAGGGAGTTGCCGAGCACGACGGCGGGGCGCGCGTCGAGGGCGCGCTGCAGCTCCTCGAGCCAGGCCGCGAACCACGCCGGGGTGTAGGCCACCCGCGGCGCGGCGCTGTTGCCGAAGCCGGGGAGGTCCGGCGCGAGCACGCGGTGGTCGCGGGCCAGGTCCGCGAGGCAGGGCAGCAGCGAGGCGTTGGTGGCGCCCAGCCCGTGCAGCAGCACGACCGGCGGGGCGTCCCGCGGCCCGGCCTCGAGGTACGCCGTGGGCACCCCCATCGCGGTCACCCGGCCGGCCCGGGGGAACGCCTCGGGGGTGCGCTCGTCGGAGAGCATGCCGTCGAGCTCGAGGGACAGGCCCAGGTCGCCGCGGATGGTCACCGCCCCGTCGAGGAAGGCCTGCACGCCGGACCGGTCACCGCCGATGACGGCGGCGAGCACCTCGGGGGCCCCCCGCACCACGAGCGTGGGGCGGTGCGCAGCACCGCGCCGGACCCGGCTGCGGCCCTCGTCGAGCTCGACGGTCCACTGGCTGTGCCCGGCGTCGAAGACCACCGTCGCCACCCGGTGCTCGAGGGTGCTGCCGTGCAACGAGCGGCGCAGCCGGCTCGCGAGCAGCACGTCCAGGTCGGCGGCGCCGGTGGGCAACGGGGCGGTCACACCCTGCGACGGTAGTGCGCGGTGCGGCCCTCGCGGGGGATGTCACACGGCCGGGTGACGCTCCGGCGACTGCTCCAGCTGGGCCGCCAGGGACAGCAGCAGCGACTCGCTCCCGGGCGGGCCGACGAGCTGCACCGCGAGCGGCAGGCCCTCGGCGGTGAAGCCGGCCGGGACGGACAGCGCGGGCTGGCCGGTGACGTTCCACGGCGAGGTGAACGCGGCCTGCCGGCCGGCCAGTGCCAGCGTCCGCAGCCCGGTCATCGACTCGGCCGGCGGCGCCACCGTCCGGACGGTCGGGGTGAGCAGCACGTCGGCGCCGCCCGGCACCCGCGACAGCCGCAGCGCGGCGGTGTCGCCGAGCCGGCGGGCCCGGCTCAGGGCGTGCGCGGGCACCCGGCGGCCGAGTGCCGCAGCCGCGCGGGTGCGCAGCTCGGTCGCCTTCGGGTCGGTGAGCCCGGCGAGGTCCTGCGCGGCCCCCGCCAGGTAGCGGACGAGGAAGGACTCCGCCAGCCCGTCGTACCGGGGGTCTGCCTTGACGACGCTGTGCCCGAGGCGGTCGAGCCGGCGGGCCACGTCGTGCAGCGCGGCCTTGACCTCGGGCTGGACCGGCACCGGCAGGGTGCCCTTGAGCGACCAGGCGATGCGCAGCGGCCGCGGCACGGTGACCTCGACGGGCCGGTCCTGCAGGACGTTCAGCACGAGGGCCTGGTCGGCGACGGTGCGGGTGAGGCACCCGGCCACCGACAGGCCGTACCAGTGCTCCTGCATCGGCGCGAGCGGCACCAGGTCGCGGGTCGGCTTGAGGCCGACCAGGCCGCAGTACGCCGCGGGGATGCGGATGGACCCCCCGCCGTCGCTGGCGAGCGCTGCCGCGACCATGCCCGAGGCGACCGCCGCCGCCGACCCGCCCGACGAGCCGCCGGGGGTCCGGCTCAGGTCCCACGGGTTGCGGGTCGTGCCGTGCGTGGCCGACTCCGTGAACGGCCACAGGGCCAGCTCGGGGAGGTTCGTCGTACCGACCACGACCGCGCCGGCGGCGCGCACCCGCCGGACCACCTCGGCGTCGTTCGCGGCCTCGGGCTGCCGGGAGCCGGTGCCGTGGGCCGGTGCGTGGCCGGCCACGTCGACGTAGTCCTTGACGGCGATCGGCACGCCGAGCAGCGGCCGGTCGTCGCCCGCCGCGATCGCCGCGTCGGCGGCCTCCGCCTCGGCGCGGGCGGTGGGGAACAGCGCGCGGAAGGCGTTGAGCCGACCGTCGAGCCGGGCGATGCGCGCGAGGGACGCCTCGAGCAGCTGCACGCTGGTCACGGCCCCCTGCCGGAGCAGCGCGCGCTGGCCGATGACCCCCGCGAACGCGATGTCCTCGTCGGTGACGGTCGTCGTCATGACCGGACCCTAGGACAGCGCCTCGACGAGGGACAGAGGTCGTCGGGACCCCACCACCCAGTACGGCGTGTCGTCCTCCGGGTCGACCACCGGCAGCCGCACGGCGGCGCGGTGCCAGGGGCGGACGGTGACCCAGGCGAGCGGGTCGGCCTCCGGACCGAGCACCCGCCGCAGCGAGGGCCCCTCGAGGACCTCGGGCGGCCCGAACGCCGAGAGCGGCGCACGGGCACCCGGCACGTGCAGCACGCCCTCCGCCACCCGCACCTCCCCGCGGGAGAGCAGCACGAGGGAGAGGACCGCGGGGGGGAGGAGCACGACATAGGGGACGACCGCCCGCCAGCCGCCGGCGCCCCCGTGCAGCTCGGCCGCGGCGAACCCGACGACGACGAGGACGCCGAGGACGGCCCGCACGGGCACGACGTACCGCTCCTGGAACGCGGGGGCGGAGTCGGCGCGGACGGGCACGGCCACACGGTACGGTCTCGCCCCGTGGAGGCCCTCGCGATCGCCGTGCAGCGGCTGGACCCTGAGGTGCCGCTGCCCGCGTACGCGCGCCCGGGCGACGCGGGGTGCGACCTGGTGACCACCGTCGACGTGACGCTGGCACCCGGCGAGCGCGCGCTCGTCCCCACCGGCGTCGCGCTCGCCATCCCCGACGGGTACGCCGGGTTCGTCCACCCGCGGTCCGGGCTGGCCGCGCACCACGGCCTGAGCCTGGTCAACGCGCCTGGGACGATCGACGCGGGGTACCGCGGCGAGGT
>DATJGA010000371.1:0-2220 GCA_035495395.1 Mycobacteriales bacterium
AAGCTCACCGAGCAGCTCGGCTACTTCAAGGACGCCGGCGTGAACGTGCAGCTGCTGTCCGAGCCCTCCGGCGCGGACGCCGAGACGCTGCTCATCGCCAAGCAGGTCGACGGCGTCGTCGGCTTCTACGACCACACCGTCGCGATCCAGACCAAGGGCAAGTGCCTGGAGAGCGTCGTGCAGCTGTCCAAGGCGCCCGGCGAGGTCGAGGTCGTCTCGACCAAGAGCTCGATCACCTCGCCCGCGGACTTCAAGGGCAAGAAGCTCGGCGTGACGAGCCCCGGCTCGTCCACCGACTTCCTCACCCAGGCGCTCGCGGTCAAGGCCGGCCTCAAGACGTCGGACTACACGACCGTCAAGGCCGGCGCCGGCGACACCTTCATCGCCGCCCTCAAGCAGGGCGCCATCCAGGCCGGCATGACCACCGACCCGACGGTCGCGCGGCTCGTCGACTCCGGCCAGGGCAAGGTGCTCGTCGACATGCGCACCGAGGAGGGCTCCAAGGCGGCCCTCGGCGGCGCGTACCCGTCGAGCTCGGTCTACATGCAGTGCGACTACGTGAGCTCGCACAAGGACGCGGTGCAGAAGGTCGCGAACGCGATGGTGAAGACCCTCGCGTGGATGAGCACCCACAGCGCTGCCGAGATCGCCGCGAAGATGCCCGCTGACTACGCGGGCGGCAACGCCGACCTGTACGTGTCGGCGGTCAAGGCGACCCTGCCGATGTTCACCGACGACGGCGTGATGCCGGACGGCGGCCCGGAGACGGTGCTCGAGGTGCTCGGCAGCTTCAACCCGAACGTCAAGGGCAAGGAGGACCAGATCGACCTGTCCAAGACGTACACCACGGAGTTCGTCAAGGCTGCGTCGTAGTCGCTCCCTGAGCTCCGCCGGCCCGTCCTCGTCGTCGAGGGCGGGCCGGTGGCGTGCCGGGCAGGCGGCTCAGCAGCCGGTGGCGGCGATGGACACCGGGTTCGAGGCGTTCGTGAAGGCCGTCGTGCCGGGCGTGCCCCGGTGCACGTTGAGGTGGAAGTTCAGCCACGCGTCGTAGATGTCGGGGTTGGCGCAGACATCCGGGCCGACGTGCACGACGTCGCCGCTCCCGGTGGTCAACCAGTGGTCGTGGGGCGGGACGGCGGCCGAGGCCGGCGAGGCGGAGAAGCTGAGGGCTGCGGCCAGGCCTGCGGTGGCGGTGGCGATGAGGACGATGCGGCGCACGGGGACCTCCCTGCGGGTCGGCGGGGCGGTCGCCCCGCCGACCCCGTGCTACTCCCGGGGCGCGTGCGGGACAAGAGAGATGTCGGGTGGCGTACCAGGCCCGCGCTTGCCTGACGGGCCCTGGTCCGCGATGATTCATGAGAAGTTCTCATGTTTGGAGTGATCGTGGCAGAGGCTGCAGAGGCGCGCCGGGCCAGGCTCGACGCGGCGACCGCCGGGCTCGAGGCGCCGTTCGCGGTCGTGGACCTCCAGGCGTTCCAGGCGAACGCCGCCGACCTCGTGCGCCGCGCGCACGGCATGCCCATCCGGGTCGCCAGCAAGTCGGTGCGCTGCCGGGCGCTCATCGACGCCGCCCTCAAGGTCGAGGGCTTCGCCGGCATCATGGCCTTCACGCTCCCCGAGGCGCTCTGGCTCGCCGCCGAGGGGTACGACGACCTGCTGGTCGCCTACCCGACGACCGACCGCACGGCGTTGCGCGCCCTGGCGCTGTCGTCGGAGACCGCCTCGCGCATCACGGTGATGGTCGACGAGGTCGAGCAGCTCGACCTCATCGAGTCCGCCGTACCGCCCGGCGCCCTGCCGGTGCGTGTCTGCATCGACCTCGACGCGTCGTGGAAGCTCGGCCCGGCTCACATCGGCGTGCGCCGCTCCCCGGTGCACTCGGCCGACGACGCGGCGGCCCTCGCCCGCGAGGTGGTCCGCCGTCCCGGGCTGAAGCTCGTCGGTGTGATGTCGTACGAGGCACAGATCGCCGGCCTCGGCAACAGGTCCCCGGCGATCGCGGCGATGCAGAAGCGGTCCGCCGCCGAGCTCGCCGCCCGCCGGGCCGCGGCAGTGGCAGCGGTGCAGGCCGTCGCGCCGCTGGAGCTGGTCAACGGCGGCGGCACCGGGAGCATCGAGACCTCGCGGCTCGAGTCCGCGCTGACCGAGGTGACCGCCGGGTCCGGGCTCTACGGGCCGACCCTGTTCGACGGGTACCGCGCGTTCCAGCCGGCCCACGCC
>DATJGA010000372.1:0-3558 GCA_035495395.1 Mycobacteriales bacterium
GGCGGCGTACGCCGCCGTCCCAGGAGCCGGCCGTACGGCGGCCACCGAGCCGATGTTGATGACCACGCCTGACGTCATGACCGCGCGGGCGGCGCGGGCGACGTACAGGGGTGCCAGCAGGTTGAGGGCGACGATGCGCTCGGCGAAGCGCGGCGAGGACTCCGACACCAGCGCTGAGGGCGAGCCGCCGGCGTTGTTCACGACGACGTCGAGGCTGCCCTCCTCCTCGACGACCGAGGCGATGAGCGCGTCGACAGCAGCTGGGTCGCGCACGTCGCAGGCCATGAACCGGCCGGGGCCGTCGCCGGGGTTGCGACCGCACACGACGACCCGGTCGCCGGCGTCGACGAAGGCCTGCGCGATGCCGCGGCCAAGCCCCTTGGTGCCACCGGTCACCAGCACGACGCGGCTCACAGGGCACCGGCCATGTCGTCGGCAGCGAGCCGGCCGAAGGCCATCGCCGGCGTGATGCACGCACCAGGACCGGGGTAGGAGTGGCCGAACACGGACGCCATCGTGTTGCCGCAGGCGTAGAGGCCGGCGATGACCGAGCCGTCCGGCCGGGTGACCCGCGCGTGGGTGTCGCAGACGAGCCCGCCCTTGGTGCCGAGGTCCGAAAGCACCACCTGCATCGCGTAGAACGGCCCCTGCTGCACCGGCGCGAGCGACGGGTTCGGCCACTCGTGCGCCGGCGGGATGCCCGGGTACCGCTGGAACATCCAGAGCAGCTGCCGCTCGTACGAGCCCTCGGCACCGCGGCCGAGGTCCTCGTCGCTCCCCTTGTCCACCAGGGCGTTCCACCGCTCGACCGTCTCGACGAGAGCCGTGGTCCCGAGCTGCGCGGCGAGCTCCTCGACGGTGTCGGCGCGCTTCATCGCCCCCGACTCGACCCACGGCGTCGGGTCCTCCTCGGGCCGCAGCCCGGCGAACCCGTAGCGCGACAGCGCGTAGGAGTCGAAGACGTACCAGGAGGGCAGGCACGGCACGCCGCGCTCCAGGGCCTCGAGCATGAGGTGGCCGAACCAGTTGTACGAGACGCCCTCGTTGACCCACCGGCGACCGTCCTGGTCGACCATGATTCCGGTGGGCGCGGCCCGCTCGTACAGCAGGAACGACGGACCGCCGTCTGGCCGCACCACCCCCGGCGCCCACCAGCAGTCCTCCATGAGGTCGGTGGCGGCGCCCAGCCGCATGCCGGCCTCGATCCCGTCGCCGGTGTCGCCGGCGACGCCGAGGGACCAGCGGTCGTGCTTGACCGGCTCGTGGCAGAACCGCTCGCGCAGCGCGGTGTTGTGGTCGAAGCCGCCGCTGGCGAGCAGCACGCCCTTCGGGGCGCGGATCGTCACGACCTCACCGCCGCGAGACGCGGTCACGCCCACGACCCGGTCGTCCTCCAGGACGACGTCGAGGAACGGCGTCGAGGTCCAGACGTCCGCACCAACGCCCTGGAGCGCGGTGAGCAGCATCCCGATCATCGCCCGGCCGCCGAAGACCGGGTAGTCGGGCACCACCGGCATCGGCGGGCCGCCGTCGCCCTGCGGGAGCTTGCCGACGACGGGCACGTCGAGGCCGTCGAAGTACGACGGGGGAACCGCCTTCGGGGTGACGGCCCGGCCGGTGAGCAGCGCCCCCGGCCGCTCCGGGTGGTAGTCGGGGTAGCCCCGCATGAAGTTGAAGCGGACGCCCTGCGACTCGAGCCAGTCGATGGTCTGCGCCGCCGCCTCGAGGTAAGCGTCCTGCAGCTCCTGCGGCGCGCGGTCGCCGACGGTGTGGCTCATGTACTCGCGGGCGAGCTCGAGCGAGTCCGGCTGGCCGGCGGCGAGCACGTGCATGTTGGCGGGAGCCCAGAGCCCGGCGCCGGAGAGCGCCGTCGTGCCGCCGCACTCGGCGGCCTTCTCGAGGACCAGCACGCGCAGGCCGTGCGTCGCGGCACGGAGCGCGCCCACGAGACCGCCCGCCCCGGAGCCCGCCACGACGACGTCGTAGTCCTCGATCACCCGCACCGCCCCATCCTGCCCGGTCCCGCCCAGGCAAGCAAGCGCTTGGTCACCGCAGACGGTACGCTCACGGGGTGAGCACGCCCGTGTCGATGATCGAGCGGATGACGCTGCTGCTCGACCTCTTCGACCCGGCGACGCCCCGGCTGACGCTGGCCGAGCTGTCGGAGCGCAGCGGGCTCCCCCGCTCGACGACGCACCGCATCCTCGACCAGCTCGTCGCGCTGCGCTGGCTCGAGCACAGCGGCACCAGCTACGTCCTGGGCCTGCGGTCGCTCGAGCTCGGCGGCCTCGCCGTCGCGCACCACGAGGTGCGCAAGGTGGTCGCGCCGCTGCTCGCCGAGCTGCACCAGCGCACCGGCGCCGTGGCGAGCCTGGCGGTCCTCGACCGCAAGGACGTCGTCTTCGTCGACCGGCACGGCCGCGGCCTGTCCTCCGACGGCGTCACCCGCGTCGGCGGCCGAGCGCCCGCGCACGCGACCGCGGTCGGCAAGGCCATGCTCGCCTGGGTCGACGACCGCTCGCTCGCCCAGCTGTACGGCGACCGGCTGGGCAGCCGCACCCACCACACGCTGCTCACCTTCGAGGCGCTGCGGAACGACCTCGCCCTCGTCCGCAGCCGGCACGGCCTGGCCTTCGACCGCGAGGAGCTCACGCCGGGCTCGATCGCGGTCGCGGTCGCCGTACGCGGGACGGGGCGGGCCTCCGGCGCGATCCAGCTGGCCGGCGACCCGCGGAAGGTCAGCCTGGACCGGCTCGCGCCGTACGTGCAGGAGGCCGCGCGCAAGGCCTCGCGCGTGCTGCACCCGGCGCCCTCGACCCGGCGTCGCTCCCGGACCGTGGAGGCGCCGACGACCGGCTGGCCCCCGGGCGCGCTCGACGAGGTCGTGCGCGGCATCGGCGGCGACTACTGGATCTAGCCCTACTTGGGCGTCGCGGAGACCTCGTTGGACGGCGCACCGTCGCCCGCGGCGGTGAAGGCCGCGACGCGGTACCAGTACTTCGTCCCGCGAGTCAGCCCGCCGTCGATGTACGACGTCCCCGTCGAGATCGTCTGCACCAGCACCTCGCCACCGGAGCTCGTGCCGCGGTAGATGCGGTAGCCCTGGATCGGACGACCGCCGTCGGACGGGACGGACCAGGACAGCGCCACCTGCCCCTTGCCCGCGAGGGCCTGCAGCGCCGGGGCACCTGCCGTCGTGTACGGCGTGGCCGAGACCTCCGCGGAGGCCGAGCCGGTGCCGACCGCGTTGGTGGCGCGGACGGCGTAGTAGTACGTCGTCCCTGCCGTGACGGCGCTGTCCGTGTACGACGTCGTCCCTGCCGGCAGCGTCGCCACTGCGCTGCGCAGGCCCGACGTCGTGCCGCGCTCGACGACGTACCCCGTGACGGGCGAGCCGCCGTCGGACGGGGTCGACCACGCCAGGCTCACCGAGCCCACGCCGGCCGTCGCCGTCGCCGTCGGGGTCCCCGGCGTCGTCACCGGGGTCGCCGAGACGGTGTTCGACGCCGCGCCGGCGCCCACCTCGTTCGTGGCCGTCACGGCGTAGTAGTAGGTCTG
>DATJGA010000373.1:0-2140 GCA_035495395.1 Mycobacteriales bacterium
GGCGGCGTACCGGATCGACGCCGGCCTGCCCGCGACCGAGGAGGTCGCGACGGCGGCGTTCTGGGCGTGCGAGGCCGGTGAGCGGGTCGCGAGCTCGGCGGTGCACCTGCACGGCGGGCTGGGCGTCGACACCGACTACCCGCTGCACCGCTGGTTCCTCGCCTCCAAGCAGGTGGAGCTGGCCCTCGGTGGCGCGAGCCGGCAGCTCGAGGTGCTGGGCGCCGCGCTGGTGCCGTCGTGACGACGGCTCGCGAGCGGTTCTTCCCGACCCCCGACACCAGCCCGCGGCAGCAGCGCAAGCACGCCCTCGCCGACCACGTCCGCCAGCTCGTCGACGACGTGCTGTTCCTCGACGCCGGGGCCGCCCCGGAGGAGGACCTCGCGCGCGCCGAGGCGGCGCTCGCGGCTGCGGTGGCGGCCTTCGAGCCGCTGCCCGAGGTGGCCGGCCGCAACCTGCACATCGCGCCGATCGACAACAACCACGCGGAGCGCAGCCCGCTCACCGGTCGCAGCAACGCGCTCGCCGCGCCGCTCCGGCTGTGGTTCGAGGGCGACCTCACCAAGGGCGAGGCGACCTACGGCGACGTCTACGAGGGACCGCCGGGACTGGTGCACGGCGGCTACGTCATCGCCGCCTTCGACGACCTGCTCGGGGTCGCCCAGGCCGCGTCCGGGCTGGCCGGGCTCACCGGCACGCTGTCCGTGCGGCTGCACAGGGGCACCCCGCTGAACAGGCGCATCGACTACGTCGCCGGCGTCACCGGCGTGGAGGGCCGCAAGGTCTTCGCGTGGGGGCACGCGCTGCTCGACGGCGAGCTGCTCGCCGAGGGCACCGGGGTGTTCATCGAGCCGCGGGGCGGCCACCCCGCCAGGGCGATGCGCGAGGCCGCCGGGCTGCCGTTCCCGAACGGCGTCGCGGCCGACTCGTGAGGCCGCGCACCACGGCCGCCGTGATCGCCGTCCTCGGCGCGGCGATCGGGCTGGCCGGCGACGCCTGCCACGTCGCGTCGGGCACGACGCACTACGACGTCGAGGGCATGCCGACGGTCTGGCGCAGCGCGGTGTGGTTCCCGGTCTCCGTCGGTCTCGCGGTGCTGCTCGCCGCCTGGGTCTCGGACCGGAGCGGGTTCCCCGCAGCCCGGCGCCGCACCCGCGCGGAGGTGCCCGCCGGCGCGGCCGCCGTCCTCGCCCTCTACGCCCTGACGGCGGTGCTGCGGCACCAGCCGACGACCGTGTCGGTGGTGCTCACGGCTTCGCTCGCCGTCCTCGTCTGGGCCTGGTGGGACCCCTCGCGCGGCGCGCTGCTCGTCGCGGTGACCGCAGCGGTGCTCGGGCCGCTGGCCGAGATGGCCGTGAGCGCAGCGGGTCTCGCGCACTACGCCGCCGATGCCGACGGGCTCGGCGGCGTCGCGCCCTGGTTGCCGTCGGTCTACTTCGCCGCGGGCGCCGTCAGCAGCCGCATCTGGGCTGCCGTCGCCCGCGACGGCGCCTGACGGTCGCTACTTCCACTCGGTGAAGTGGCCCTCCGACTTCCCGCCCTCGTCGACGGTGTACTCGAACAGGCACGCGATCCCGTTGAGCTTGTTGAGCTTCTTGGACTCGGTCTCGAAGAACAGCGAGCCCCGCCAGGTCGTGACACCCGGGCGGATGAAGGTGCCCACGCCCGTGCCCCGGTAGGTCGCGGCCTCGCCGTCCTCGGTCATGAGCACGCCCGTGCCGTCGCCCGAGATGGTGCCGTTCGGGCGCAGGGTGCCGACGTAGGTGATGGTCGCGTTGACGTGCACGCCGTACAGCGTCCCCGTCCCCTGGTCCGTGGTCTCCATCCGCGGTCCGTGCCCCAGGTCGGGCAGGACACGCGTGCTGATGGTCTGGCCCCTGATGTCGCCGATCTTCTCGCCGAGCATGGGAGAACCCCCCTCCTGGCAGACGGAGGCGTCTGCAGGCCCGTCGCTACTCCTGGGCGCGTCCGGGGTCAACGCGCAGCACTCGCTGTCCTCGGGCGACCACGAGGGGTGCCCTACAAGTGCACCGTGCTGGGGCGTTTCGCCCACGCCCCGAGGGCGACCGCGACGATCAGCCCGCCGGAGGCGGCGATGACGGCGGGCACGCCGTACCGGTCGGCGAGGCTGCCGCCGAGCAG
>DATJGA010000374.1:0-12860 GCA_035495395.1 Mycobacteriales bacterium
ACAAGTGCGCGCTCGACGGTGCGGCGCCGGTCGCCTGCACCTCGCCCAAGGCGTACTCCGGCCTCGCGAGCAAGGCCCACTCCCTCAAGCTCACCGCCGCCGCGACGGGCAAGAAGGCGTCCAGCCTGACCTACGGCTGGACGGTGGACACGGTCGCGCCGGTGGCGCCCGTCGTCAGCCGCACGACGCCCAGCACGTCGCCCGCCGCGAGCAGCACCGCGTCGTTCGCGCTCAGCGACGCGGCCACCGACCTCGGCAGCTTCCAGTGCGCTCTCGACGGCGCGTCCTACGGCACCTGCACGAGCCCGGTCTCGCTGGGCTCCCTGGTCACGGGGACGCACGTCCTCGCCGTGCGGGCGCTGGACCGGGCCGGCAACGCCTCGCCGGCGACGTCGAGCAGCTGGGCGGTCGACCTGACGCCGCCGACCCGCCCCGTGCTCGCCGGCCCCGGCCGCACCTCGGCCACGAGCCCCGCGGTCGGCATCACCGCCTCCTCCGACACCGCGTCGCTGAGCTGCAGCCTCGACGGAGCGGCCGCGGCCGCGTGCTCGGCGCCGAGCTGGACGGCCGGCTCCGCCCTCGCCGACGGCGACCACACCCTCGACGTCGTCGCGGCCGACGCGCTGGGCAACGCGAGCCAGCCGTCCTCCGTGCTCTTCACGGTCGACACGACCGGCCCGGCCCCGGCGACCCTGGTGAGCGGGCCGGCCTCGCTGACGAGCCTGCGCGACGCGACGATCGCCTTCGCCGACGACGAGCCGACCGCGACGTTCACCTGCAGCGTCGACGGCGGCGCGTCGAGCCCGTGCGTCAGCCCGGTCGCGCTCACCGACCTGGCCGAGGCCGGCCACACCCTCGACGTCCTCGCCAGCGACGCCCTCGGCAACCCGGCGACGAGCGCGCTGCACGTCGCCTGGACCGTCGACGCGCAGGCTCCCACGACGCCGGTCTTCCTCACCACGCCCCCGGCGTACACCTCGTCCACGAGCGCCTCCTTCAGCTGGGCCCGCACCGACGACACGAGCACCGGGTTCCGCTGCTCCGTCGACGGCGGCGCCTACGGGGACTGCGACCCGGCCGTCCCCGGCGAGACCGCCACCGGCGTCACCCTCAGCGGCCTGGGGCAGGGCAGCCACACCTTCGCGGTGGAGACCCGGGACGCCGTCCCCAACTGGTCGGTGCCCGTGACGTACACCTGGGTCGTCGACACCACCGCACCCACCTCGGTCGCGCAGTCCGCGGGCGTGCCGACGGGCAGCCAGGGCAGCGTCAGCTCGACGCCCACCTTCACCTTCGCCAGCACCGACCCGTCGGTGGCGGGCTTCGTCTGCTCGGTGGACGGCGGCGCGTGGACGGCCTGCGCCAGCGGCATCACCCCGGCCGGCGGCGACGGCGCGCACACGCTGCAGGTCGCCACGGTGGACCAGGCCGGCAACGTGAGCACCGGCGCCCCGCTGAGCTACAGCTGGACGCTCGACACGCACGCCCCGGTCGGTGCGCTCACCTTCCCGACGACGCTCACGGCGCCGTTCAAGGTGGCCTTCGCCGAGCCGGTGCTCGGCGTGACCACGAGCACGGTCCGGGTGCTGCTCGCGGGCACGACGACGGTCGTGGCGACGACGCAGAGCTGCCTCGACGGGACGGCCGCGGTCGCCTGCAGCGGCCAGGTCCGCACCGTCGTCCTCACCCCGCGGGCGCTGCTCGTCCCCGGCCAGAAGTACGTCGTCGCCACGAGCCCGGCGGTCCACGACCTCGCCGGCAACCCGGCGTCGTCTCCGGCGACGGTGTTCCGCGCGCTCCGCGTGCTGCAGGAGACGCAGGCCGCGGTCGGCCAGGGCTGGGCGGCGCGCACCAGCACCGCCGCGTTCGGCGGCCGCTACGTCCAGGCGCACCTCGCCGGTGACGCGCTCAGCTACGCCTTCCGCGGCACGACCGTCACCTGGTACACCGAGACCGGCCCGGCCATGGGCACGGTGCGGGTGTACTGCGGCTCGACGCTGAAGAGCACGGTCAACGACTACGCGGCCGCCGCGACGTGGCACGTCGCCCGCACCGTGCGCTGCTCGTCCGTCGTGGCGAACAACGTCCTGCGGCTGGTGGCGACCGGGCAGAAGAGCACGGTGTCGAAGGGCACGAACGTCGTGCTCGACGCCGTGAAGGTCGGCACCAGCCTCACGAGCAACCCGGCCACGACCCAGCGCTGGGCGACCGCGGCGAGCGCGCTCGCGTCGGGCGGCCGCTACGCCTACGCCGACCTCGCGGGCGAGACGGTCTCGCTGTCCTTCCGCGGCACCTCGATCACCTGGCGCACCCTGCTGGGCAAGGGCATGGGCAAGGCCAGCGTGTACGTCGACGGCGTGCTCAAGGGCAGCTACGACCAGTTCGCGACGACGACCAAGGCCGCCAGCCGCACCTGGAGGCTCACCGACAAGGCGCACACCATCAAGGTCGTCGTGACCGGGACGCACCGCACCGGGGCGACCGGCAACCGGGTCGTCGTCGACCTGCTCACCGTCGGGTAGGCCGCCGCCGGGGTGAGGTTGACTGGAGGCATGCAGCGACGCCCCAGCGACCTCACCCTGGCGGGCGCGGTGGACCTGTCCCGGCTCGCGAAGCCGGCCGGTGCCCCCGCGCCGACGAGCACCAGCCCGTACGTGTTCGACGTCGACGAGCGCGACTTCGAGGAGCTCGTCCTCCGGCGGTCGCTGCAGGTGCCCGTGCTCATCGACTTCTGGGCCGACTGGTGCGGCCCGTGCAAGCAGCTCACCCCCGTGCTGGAGCGGCTCGCGGACGAGATGGCCGGCGCCTGGGTGCTGGCCAAGGTCGACACCGAGGCCAACCAGGCCATCGCGGCGCAGCTGCAGATCCAGTCGATCCCGGCGGTCTTCCTCGCGCTCGGGGGCCGGCTCGTCCCTGGCTTCCAGGGCGCGCTCCCGGAGGCCCAGCTGCGCGCCTTCCTCGAGCAGGTGCTGGCCGCCGCGGAGCAGGCCGGCATCCGCGGCGAGGCGGCGCCGGAGCAGGCCGCGCCGCCGCCGGCCGACCCCGACCTGGTCGCGGCCGAGGACGCCCTGGCCCGCGAGGACTACGCCGCGGCGGTCTCGTCGTACGACGCGCTGCTGGCCCGCTCGCCGGGTGACCCGGAGGCGGTGCTCGGCCGGGCGTGGGCGGTGCTGCTGCAGCGCGCGGCGCACCTGGACCCGGCCACGGTGCTGGCCGAGGCGCAGGCCCGTCCCGACGACGTCGCCGCGCAGACGGCGGCCGCCGACGTCGAGGTCCTCTCCGACCGCCTCCAGGACGCCATCGACCGGCTCGTGGCCCTGGTCCGCCGTACGGCGGGGGAGGAACGGGACGCCGCCCGGCTGCACCTGCTGGAGCTGTTCTCGGTGCTCGACCAGGAGGACGAGCGGGTGCTCGCCGGACGCCGCTCGCTCGCCAACGCCCTCTACTGAGGCCCGCGTAAGGCCGGGGTAAGGCCGACGTAAGGCGGGTCGGCGTGATCGCCCGATGTGCGGCCCCACCCCTCAGCACGAACGTGGTGCTCGGCCCCGGAGAGACCGGGAGGCCGAGGAGGTCGACACGATGAGCGAGATGAGCGCAGGGCTGCGGGCCCTGGAGATGCAGGAGCGGCAGGCCTGGCACCGGGAGCGGGCGTACCGCGAGAACGGCGCGGCGGTCGTGGACAGCGGCGCGCGGCGTCGCAGCTGGCGGCGCACGGTACGGCGGGCCGCGTGACGCTCGCCTTGGGAACAGCAGGGGAGGCGGTGTCCGTTCTCTCGTCACTGCTGCCTGGCACGATGGCGGACGTGGCGCCCTTCACCGCGCGTGACCGGCCCCCGCTCGTGGGCCGCGAGGACGAGCTCCGGCTGCTGCTGGACGCCCTCCACGCGGCCGGCGAGGGGAGGCCGGCCGCCGTGCTGCTGGGGGGCGACGCGGGGGTCGGCAAGACCCGGCTGCTCGTCCAGGTCGTCGACGACGCCCCGCGGCCGCTCGTGGTGGCCCGGGGCGGGTGCGTCGACCTGGGCGAGGTGGGGCTGCCGTACCTGCCCTTCGTCGAGGCGCTCACCGACCTGGTGCGCGAGGTGCCCGAGGTGGCCGAGCTGTCCGGGCTCGGCCCGCTGCTGGCCGGCGGCGCCGCGGTGCACGACGAGGTGGGCCGGCTGCAGCTGTTCGAGGCGGTCGCGGGGGCGCTGCGGCGCGCTGCCGAGCAGGCGCCGGTGCTGCTCGTGCTCGAGGACCTGCACTGGGCCGACGCGTCCAGCCGCGAGCTGCTGCGCTTCCTGCTCTCGCGGCTGCGCGAGGAGCGGGTCGCCGTGCTCGCCTCCTACCGCGCCGACGACCTGCACCGGCGGCACCCGCTGGTCCCGCTCGTGGCGGAGCTGAGCCGGCTCGCCGGCGTGGAGCACCTCGTGCTCCAGCCGCTCGGCGACGAGGCGGTGCGCCGGCACGTGCGCGCGCTCGGCGCGCTGCCCGACGACCTCGTGGGCCTCGTGGTCGACCGCGCCGAGGGCAACGCGTACTTCGCGGAGGAGCTCGCCCAGGCCGCCCTCGAGACCGGGCGCCGCGACCTGCCGACGCGGCTCGCCGACGTGCTGCTCGCCCGGCTGTCGCGGCTCAGCGAGGCGGCGCTCGCGGTGGTGCGCGTCGCGGCGGTGGCCGGCCGCCGGGTCGACCACCACCTGCTCGCCGCGGCCTGCGCCCAGATGGGGCTCGCGCTCGACGACGCGCTGCGCGAAGCGGTGTCCGCGCACGTGCTGGTCGTCGGGGAGGGCAGCGGCTACGCCTTCCGGCACGCGCTGCTCCAGGAGACCGTGTACGACGACCTGCTGCCGGGGGAGCGGGTGCGGCTGCACGGGCTGCTCGCGCAGGTCCTCGACAGCGGTTCCCCCGGGGAGCTGGCCATGCACCGCGAGCGCAGCGGCGACCGGTCGGGGGCGCTCTCGGCGTACCTGGAGGCGGGGGAGGCCGCGATGGCGGCCGGTGCCCCGCACGAGGCGCTGGCCTACCGCGAGCGGGCGCTGGACCTGCTGGCCGGCGGGGCCGGGCCCGACCTGACGCCGCAGGAGCGGGCGCAGCTGCTGCGCGGGACCGCCAAGGCGGCCCGGCTCGCCGGCGACTGGAACCGCGCGCTGGCGCACACCCGCAGCCTCGTGGCGCTGGCCCACGAGCTGGGCGACCACGAGCTCGCCGCGGCCCAGCAGCTGCTCGTCTCGCACCTGCTCGACGCCGACCGCGACGACGACGCCGTCGTCGCGGCGACCGAGGCGCGAGCCCTGGCGCGCAAGACCGGCGACACCGAGCTGGTGGCCGGCGCCGAGTCGCTCTACGCCCGCGCCCGCTGGGGCGACCTGGAGCGCGACGACGAGGTCCGCGAGGCGGCGGAGGCGGCGTACGAGGCCGCCCTCGCGAGCGGGCTGACCGAGGTGCAGTCGGAGGCCCTGACGACCCTCGGCGGGCTGGCCGAGACCACGGGCGACCGCGAGCTGGCGCTGCAGCGGTTCCGCCAGGCCCGCGACGTGGCGGTCCAGGGCGGCCACCTCATGGAGGAGCTGCGCGCCCGCTACAACGTCGCGGCGCAGGCCTTCTACGGCGGGGACCTGCCGGCCGCCCTGGCCGAGGTCCAGGAGGGGGTCCAGCGCGCGCTGGACCTCGGGCTCGGCTGGACGCCGTACGGCTACACGCTGCGGATGCTCGAGGTCGTCGTGCGCTACGCCACCGGTGACCTCGCCGGCTCGACCGACGCCGCGACGAGCTGCCTGACCGGCGCCGTCGAGGTGGCCCGCGAGAGCCTGCTCGGCGTCGGGCTGTACGCCGCGGTCGCCCGCGGCGACGACGGGGCCGTGGACAACGCGCTGCGGCTCACCGCGCTGCCGGGGCTCGACGTGGTCACCCGGATGATCGCCGCCGGCACCGGGTCCGACGCGCTGCGGATGGCCGGCGAGCCGGAGCGCGCCGTGGCGGTGGCCGAGGAGGGCGCCCGTCGGATCGCCGAGGCCTGGGGCGAGTGGTCCCTCGGCGGCATCTGGCTGGGCGCGCTGGGCATCGCCGCCCTCGCGGACGTGGCCGTCGCCGCGCGGGAGCGGCACGACCGCACCACGGCAGCGGCCGCGGTGGAGCGGGCCGAGCGCTGGGAGGAGGTGGTCCAGGAGACCGCCCGGCGCGGCCGTCCGCGTGGCGGCACCCTCGGCCCGGAGGGCCGGGCCTGGCTGCTCCGCGCGACCGGCGAGCTGCGCCGTGCCCAGGGGACCGCCGACCCCGAGCTGTGGCGCCGCGTCGTCGCCGAGTTCGACTACGGCTACGCCTACGAGGTGGCCCGGTCACGCTTCCGGCTCGCCGAGGCGCTGCTCGCCGCCGGCGACCGGTCCGCGGCCGAGCTCGAGCTCCGCGCGGCGCACGAGACCGCCGCACGGCTGCCGGCGCAGCCGCTGCTCGGCGAGGTCCTCGCGCTGGCCCGGCGCGGCCGGGTCGACCTCCCCGGTGTACGGCGGGGCGGCGGGCCCGGCGCGCTCACCCCGCGCGAGGTGGAGGTGCTGCGGCTGGTCGCCGCGGGCCTGACCAACCGGCAGGTCGGCGCGCAGCTGTTCATGAGCGAGAAGACGGCGAGCGTGCACGTCTCGCGCATCCTGGCCAAGCTCAACGCCTCCGGACGCGCCGAGGCCGCGGCCAGGGCCGCCCAGCTCGGGCTGCTCTGACCGCGGCCTCGTGGCCGTCCGGTCCGGCTAGTAGCGGACCTCGACGTCGTCGAGCATGACGCCCAGGTACGGCGGCGACGCGAGGAGCGCGTCACTGGTCACCCGGAAGCGCAGGTAGATCGACCCGGCCGGCGCCACGAAGGACACCTTGTCGGCGGTGAAGGTCGGGAACTGCGCGTCCGCGGCCGTCTTGGTGCTCACCGTGTGCCAGATCTTGCCGTCCGAGGACCAGTCGAGGCTGAGCCCGTCGCAGCAGTCCTCGGTGTTCTGCGCCTTCCACCACGACACCTTGACGTTCGCGTCGTACGGCAGCCGCAGCGCCGGCGACTTGAGCGTCGCGTTGTGGTTGCCGCCGTCGCCCTCGCCCTGGGTGTAGGGCACGACCTGCTCGCTGCTGGCGCCGCCGTGGCCGGGCGAGCCGTTGCGCCAGGCCATGACACCCGTCGAGTCGTTGGTCGTGGCGAGCCAGCCCTCGGCGCCGCCCTCGAAGCCGAAGGCCTTGAGCAGCTTGTTCCCGAAGGCCCGCGGCTTGATCACCCGCGGCTTCACGACCTTGCCGGCGCACTTCTTCGGGGCACCGAAGCGGTACGTGTACGCACCGCGCCCGAAGGAGGCGACGGTCAGCAGGTTGCAGTCCCACGGCGCGAGCTGCATGGACGCCACCGGCGCGGCCGGCAGGCCCTTGCCGAGCACCTCGAACGAGCAGCGGCGCGCGGACGGAGCGGCGCAGGCAGCCTTGGGCTGCGAGGCGAAGACCCCGATGTCGGTGGCGACCACCAGCTGCGTGCCGTGCACGGTGACCCAGTTCGCCGCCGACTTCGGCAGGTCGCCGGAGATGTCGAAGAAGTGCTCACCGGCGTCGACCGACTTGTAGAGGTGACCGCCCGTGTCGTCCTTGCCGCTGAGGGTCCCCGGCGGCGTCCACCGCCGCGAGTACCCGCCCAGCGTCACGTAGACCACCTCCGGGTTGGTGCGGTCCATCTGGATCGAGGTGATGTACCGCTCCGGCAGGCCGATGGCCTTGGCGACGTGCCAGCCGTCCGACGTGTAGCGCTTGGCACCCTTGCTGCCCGCGATGTTGGTCGCGATGCCGCTCTTGAACGGGCGCTTGTCGGCGAGCACGTCGCACACGCCGCAGAAGCCGACGTAGGCCTGCGGGCCGTACAGGTCGATCGCGGTCTGCACGTTCGCCGCGTCGTCGGCCGACTCCTCGGTCGAGGTGCCGGGGTGCTTGGCCGTGCCGAGGTCGTAGACCTGCGACCAGTCGTCCGAGCCGGTGCTCGGGCCGGAGCCGGACTCGACGACCTCGTTGCCCGCGATCATCACGTGGTCGGGGTCGAGCGGGTCCACCGAGAACGGCGTCGAGAACAGGGCGTGCGTGATGGGCGGGCCGAGCGCGTTCCAGCTGCGCCCGCCGTCGACGGTGCCGGACATCGCGCCGCCGACGTACTCGCCGTACGCCTTGTTGGAGTTCTCGGGGTTCACGCCGACGAAGAAGCCGTCACCGCCGAGCGCCTCGATCTGGCGCCCGCGCTGGACGAGCTTGCCCTTCTTGTAGATGTCGGTGATCTTGGCCGTGCCGTTGTCCTGCAGGCCCATCCAGATCGTGCCGTCCTTGGCGCGGGCGACGTTGTAGGGCAGCAGGTTGCTCATGCCCTTGTTGCTGCCGATGCCCCACTTGGCGTTCTGGAAGTCGTCCGTCGGGCCGGGGCCCGTGCTCTGCGAGAACGCACCACCGTCGTTGCCGACGAGCAGGCGGACGCCGCCCTCGCCGTCCGGGATGAACAGCACCGCGTGCTGGTCCGGGTGCGTCGTGGTGGTCATGTCCAGCGCCTCGTCGCGGCTGGTCGGGCACAGGTAGGGCACGCCCTCCACCACGGGACCGAGGAACAGGCAGGTGTTGCCGCTGAAGTAGCGACCGATGACCCGGAAGTGCGTGGGCTTGTTCTGCGGCGCGCCGTTGTCGTCGTTCTCCCAGACCTCCTCGAGGCCGAAGAGCAGGCGCGTCGGGACGCCGCCGACCGCGCGCGTCGGGTCGGGCTTGATGAACTGGTTGTACCAGGCCTGCACGCCCGCGCCGTACCCGGCGAGCGCCGGGCCGGTGACGGCCAGCGCGGAGCCGGTCGTCGGGTCGCCGAGCTCGGCACCGGCGGCCATCCGCACCCAGGTGGCCCCGAAGTCGGGGGAGACGTAGACGCCGTCGAGGGTGTTGGTGGCCTTGTAGGTGCTGGTGATCTTGCCGTTGACGGTCGCCACCGCGCCGGCCGGGTCACCCGGGTCCGGCAGCTGCGGGATGGCACCGGCCGCGACGGCCTTGGCGTTCTGCACCAGGGCGTACACGTAGTCGTGGCTCTGCGCCTCGCCGGTGGTCGCGCCCAGCCCGATGCGGCCGATCGTGTCCTGCGGCGTGAAGCCCGGGGCGGCCGACTTGGTGAAGGTGCCCGGCTTGCCGGTGGTGGAGGTGTAGATGCCGTTGTTGGGCGACTGGGTCGTGCCGTCGGCGCTCTTGGCCTGGCCGCCGCGCCAGCCGACGGCCGCGAGCACCGCGCCGCCCTTGCTGCTGCTGAAGCCGCCCGGCGCCTGGACGATCACGTCGGTGACCATGTTGGCGAAGGTGCAGCCCTTCACCCGGTTCGACTTGCCGGCGCACGGGCCGGTCGGGAGCTTGACGTTGCTGAAGCTCGCACCGGCGTCCGCGGAGCGGTACAGGCCGGCCCCGGTCGCGGCGTACACGACCTTCGGGTTGCTCGGGTCGACGGCGACGCGGAAGCCGAAGGCGTCGCTCGGGGCGCCCTTCGCGTGCTGCCAGCTCTTGCCGCCGTTGACGCTGCGGTAGACGCCGGCGCCCTCGAGGCTGCTGGCGCCGAACGAGCCGTCGCCGGTGACGACCACGAGGGTGCCGCCGTTGGCGGGGGAGTAGCCGACGGAGCCGACGAGCAGGGTCGGGAGGGTGTCACCGATCGAGGTCCAGTGCGCGCCGTAGTCCTTCGACTTGTACAGGCCGCCGCCGGCGGAGGACGCGTAGACGACGTGGTGCTTGCTGTCGTAGGTGAAGTCGGTGATCCGGCCGCCGTTCTCGACGAGGCCGAGGCCGTTCACGCCGCCGTACCCGGCGTCGGCGACCTGGAGCGGGCCGGAGCCGTTCGCGGTCCAGCGGTTCGCGTCGCCGGGGCCCTGGCCCTTCCGGAGCAGGCGCAGCTTCTGGTCGATGGCGGCGGCGAGCGCGCCGTTCGACATCGTCCCCTGGATGGCGGCGCGCTGGATCTCGTTGGCGAGCCGGTCGATGGACTCACCCGTGATCTGCATGCCGATCGAGGCGATCGAGTCGCAGTAGTGGCCGGGCAGGCCGTAGGTGCCCTGCTGCGCGTTCTTGCACAGCTTCTCGAGCTTCGCGACCAGGCTGGCGGAGGCCGTGGTGCGCGGCTGGACTGTGCCTGCGCTCGCAGACCAGATCCCGGCCCCCATGGCGGCGAGCGCCACTCCGGCGAGCAGACGGCGACGGCTGGCAATCACGACTTCCCCCTCATAGACGAGCGCAACAGGTGCGTCTTCGCCTTCAACGAGCGAAGTCCTGCTACGTGGTGGCCTCGCCCTGAGGCGTGAGCCACACCGTGCTCTGCGCGGGGAGGGTGAGGACGGCGCTGGCGGGCTGGCCGTGCCGGCCGACCGGCGCGGCCGTGACCCGGCCGAGGTTGCCCTCACCGGCCCCCCCGTACTCCAACGCGTCGGTGTTGAGCACCTCGCGCCACACCCCTGTCACCGGCAGCCCGAGCCGGTACCCCCGGTGGGTGCTGCCGGAGAAGTTGGTCACCGCGGCGAGGGCGCTGCCGTCGGAGCCGTACCGGAGGAAGGACAGCACGTTGCCGCCCCGGTCGTCGGCGGCGATCCAGCGGAACCCCTCCGGGCGGTCGTCGAGGGACCACAGCGCCGGGTGCTCGCGGTAGAGCTCGTTGAGCCGGCGCACCAGGTCGGCGACGCCGCGGTGGGCGGGCACGTCGAGCAGGTGCCAGGCCAGGCCGCCGCCCTCGGCCCACTCGGTGTCCTGCGCCATCTCGGCGCCCATGAACAGCAGCTGCTTGCCGGGGTGCGCCCACATGTAGGCCAGCAGCGCCCGCAGGTCGGCCCGCTGCTGGAACCGGTCGCCGGGCAGCTTCGTCAGCAACGAGCCCTTGCCGTGCACCACCTCGTCGTGGCTCAGCGGCAGCACGTAGCTCTCCGACCACGCGTAGACCATCGAGAAGGTGATCTGGTCGTGGTGGTGGGTCCGGTGCACCGGGTCGCGGGCCAGGTAGGCCAGCGTGTCGTGCATCCAGCCCATGTTCCACTTGAACCCGAAGCCCAGCCCGCCCTCGTCGGTGCGGCGTGTCACGCCGGGCCAGGCGGTCGACTCCTCCGCGATCGTGGTCGCCCCCGGCGCGCGCCGGTGCACCACGGCGTTGAGCTCCTGCAGGAACTGCTCGGCCTCGAGGTTCTCGCGCCCGCCGAGGGCGTTCGGCGCCCACTGGCCCGGGGTGCGCGAGTAGTCGAGGTAGAGCATCGAGGCGACCGCGTCGACCCGCAGCCCGTCGACGTGGAACTCCTCCAGCCAGTACGCCGCGTTGGCGACGAGGAAGTTGCGCACCTCCGGGCGGCCGAAGTCGAAGACGAGCGTGCCCCAGTCCTGGTGCTCGCCGCGCCGCGGGTCCGGGTGCTCGTAGAGGGGGGTCCCGTCGAACCGGGCCAGCGCCCACTCGTCGCGCGGGAAGTGCGCGGGCACCCAGTCGAGGATCACCCCGATGCCGGCCTGGTGCAGCCGGTCGACGAGGTACCGGAAGTCGTCCGGCGTCCCGAACCGCGCCGACGGCGCGTAGTAGCTCGTGACCTGGTAGCCCCAGCTGCCGCCGTACGGGTGCTCCATGACGGGCATGAGCTCGACGTGCGTGAAGCCCAGCCACCCGACGTACTCGACGAGGGCGTCGGCGAGCTCGCGGTAGGACAGCCCGGGGCGCCAGGAGCCGAGGTGCAGCTCGTAGGTGCTCATCGGCTCGCCGTGCGGCTGCGCCGCGGCCCGCCGGGCCATCCAGGCGTCGTCGCCCCACGTGTACCCGCTGCGCTCCACGACCGACGCGGTCAGCGGCGGCGGCTCGGTGCGCCGCGCCATCGGGTCGGCCTTCTCACGCCAGGTGCCGTCGGCGCCGCAGACCGCGAGCTTGTAGCGCATGCCCACCGCGGCCTCGGGGACGACGGCCTGCCACACGTCCCCGGTCCGGCGCATCGGGTGCTGCGAGCGGTCCCAGTGGTTCCAGTCGCCGATGACGCTGACGGCCCGCGCGTTGGGCGCCCACACCGCGAACCGCACGCCGCCCTCGACGGCCCGCGCGCCGAGCGCCTCCCAGAGCTGCTCGTGCCGGCCCTCGGCGACGAGGTGCAGGTCGAGCTCGCCCAGCTCGCTCATCCGGCCCACTGGCCCTGCGCGGCGGGGTGCGCCCGCCGCACGGTGAGCAGGTGCGCCGGCTCCTGCCGGGGGTCGAGCCGGACGTAGTTGGCCCGCCCCCACGTCCAGGTCTGGCCGGTGAGCTCGTCGGTGACGAGCACCTGGTCGTCCCAGCCGACCCCGAGGGCGGGCAGGTCGAGGTGCACCGTGGCCTCGTGCTCGGCGTGCGGGTCGAGGTTGACCACGACGAGCACGACGTCGTCGCCCTCGCGCTTGCTCCACGCCATGACCTCGCTGCTGTCGACGTCGTGGAAGGTCACGTTCGCCAGCCAGTGCAGCGCCGGGTGCGCGCGCCGGAACCGGTTCAGCGTGGTCAGGTACGGCGCCAGCGGGGCGCTGCGCCAGTCGCGCCGCTTCACCTGGTACTTCTCCGAGTCGAGGTACTCCTCGCTGCCCGGTCGCACCGCCTCGTGCTCGTAGAGCTCGTACCCGGCGTACACGCCCCAGCTCGGAGACAGCAGCGACGCGAGCACGGCGCGGACCTTGAACGCCGCGGGGCCGCCGTACTGCAGGTAGGCGTGCAGGATGTCGGGGGTGTTGACGAAGAAGTTCGGGCGCATGTGCCGGTGGCTCGCGACGAGCTCGCGCACGTACTCCTGCAGCTCGTCCTTGCCGGTGCGCCAGGTGAAGTAGGTGTAGCTCTGGTGGAAGCCCAGCCGGGCGAGCTCGTGCATCATCGCCGGCCGGGTGAAGGCCTC
>DATJGA010000375.1:0-3127 GCA_035495395.1 Mycobacteriales bacterium
TACGGCTGGTTCCTCGGCCAGAAGCTGTCGATGGTGCAGGACGGCGACTTCAGCGACACGACGTTCTCGATCGACCTCATGGCGAAGGACCTGGCGCTGGCCATGAAGGCCGCCGACAGCGACCTGTCCGTGACCCGCGCGGTGCTGGCGCACGCGCACGACGCGCTCGAGGCGGGTCACGCCGGTGAGGACTACAGCGCCATCACCGGCCACGTCGCCGACGAGGGCGCCGCCGGCTCCTTCTAGGGCTGCTTCGCGGGCAGCGTGCGGGCGAAGGTCACGCCCCGCGCCACCCAGGTGGCGAGCTCGCGCTTCCTCGTCACCGACTCGGTGGGGACGCGCAGCCAGCCCGCCATCTCCCTGCCCCGCATCACCATCGGCTCGGCACCGCCGCGGCCGACGAGGCCCTCGCCCTCCGCGGGGTCGACCCGCACGAGCAGGCCACCCTGACCGCTCGCGGCCACCGCCATGTTCCCGTCGAGCAGGAAGGCCAGCCCACCGAACATCGTCTTCTCCGCGAGCCCGGGCTCACGACCGACCAGCTCGCGGATCCGGTCGGCGAGGTCCTCGTCGTACGCCATGGCGTGAGGCTACGTCGGCGACGTGCCTGTCAGCGGCACCTCGAACCGGTGCTCACCGCGTGTGGCCGTCCCCCGTCACCACGTACGTCGTGCTCGTGAGCTCGGCCAGCCCCATCGGGCCGCGCGCGTGCAGCTTCTGGGTGGAGATGCCGATCTCGGCGCCGAAGCCGAACTCGCCGCCGTCGGTGAAGCGGGTGGACGCGTTCACCATCACCGCGGCCGAGTCGACGCCCTTCACGAACCGGCGCGCCGCCTCCTGGTCGCGGGTGACGATCGCCTCGGTGTGCCCGCTGCTCCAGCGCCGGACGTGCGCGAGCGCGGCGTCGAGGTCGTCGACGACGCCGACGGCGAGGTCCAGCGAGAGGTACTCCGCCGCCCAGTCCTCGTCGGTCGCCGGCACGGCGTCGGGGTCGAAGGCCGCCGCCCGCGCGTCGGCGTGCAGCGTCACGCCCTCCTTGCGCAGCGCGGCCACCGCCTTGGGCAGGAACGCGTCGGCCACGTCGGCGTGCACGAGCAGCGTCTCGGCTGCGTTGCACACCGACGGTCGCGACACCTTGGCGTTGACGATGATGTCGACGGCGATGTCGAGGTCCGCAGCGGCATCGACGTAGACGTGGCAGTTGCCGACGCCGGTCTCGATCACAGGCACCTGCGACTCGGTGACCACCGACTGGATGAGCCCCGCTCCCCCGCGCGGGATGAGCACGTCCACCAGGCCGCGCGCCCGCATGAGCTCCTTCACCGAGCTGTGGTCCGTGCCCGGCACGAGCTGCACGCTGTACGGCGGGAGGCCGGTCGCGGCGGCCGACAGCACGTCGACGATGGCGCTGTTCGAGCGGTACGCGCTGCCGCTGCCCCGCAGCAGCACGGCGTTGCCGCTCTTCACGCACAGGCCGGCGGCGTCCGCCGTGACGTTCGGGCGGGCCTCGTAGACGATGCCGACCACGCCGAGCGGGACCCGCAGCTGGCGCAGCTCGAGGCCGTTGGCCAGCGTGCTGCCGCGCACGACCTCCCCGACCGGGTCGGGCAGGGTGGCGACGTGCCGCAGCCCGTCGGCCATCGCGGTGACGCGGTCGGGCGTGAGCGCCAGCCGGTCGAGCAGCGCCTCGCTGGTGCCCGCCTCACGGCCGGCGGTGACGTCCAGCGCGTTGGCCGCGAGGACCTCCGCGCTGCGCGCCTCGAGGGCGTCGGCCATCGCCAGCAGGGCGGCGTCCTTCACGGCACGCGACAGCGGTGCCAGACCCGCTGCCGCCGTACGGGCTCGGCGGCACGCCTCGAGGACCTCGCTCATGCCTGCAGGGTACGACCGGGGGTCAGAGCAGGACGAGGTCGTCGCGGTGCACGACCTCGCGCAGGCCGAGCTCGCGGGTCGAGCGGCCCAGGAGGGCGGGCAGCTCGGCGCTGTCGTACGCGACCAGGCCCCGCGCCACGGGCACGCCCCCGGGGGTGACCAGCTCCACGGGGTCGCCGGCGTCGAAGTCGCCCTCGACCGCGGTGATGCCGGCGGGCAGGAGGGACTTCCCCCGACCGCAGACCGCCGCGACGGCGCCGTCGTCGAGGACGAGACGGCCGCGCGGGTGGGTCGCGTGCGCCAGCCAGAGCAGCCGGGCCGACCGGCGCGACCCGGTGGGCGCGAAGAACGTCCCGCCCTCCCCCGCGAGCAGGGCCGCGGCGGACGTCGCCGCACCGAGGAGCACCGGTACGCCGGCCGAGGTGGCGACCCGTGCCGCGTCGACCTTCGAGGCCATCCCGCCGCTTCCCAGCCCGGAGCCGCCGCCCGCCCCGGCGACCACGCCCTCGAGGTCGGCGGCGCTGCGCACCTCCGGGACGAGCCGGGTGCCGGAGCGGCGCGGGTCCCCGTCGTACAGGCCGTCGACGTCCGAGAGCAGCACGAGGGCGTCGGCGCGGACCAGGTGCGCGACGAGCGCGGCCAGCCGGTCGTTGTCGCCGAAGCGGATCTCGTCGGTGGCGACCGCGTCGTTCTCGTTGACGACCGGCGTCACACCCAGCGCCAGCAGCCGCTCCAGGGTGCGCTGCGCGTTGCGGTAGTGGGTCCGCCGTACGACGTCGTCGGCGGTGAGCAGCACCTGGCCGACCGTGCGGCCGTGCCGCCCGAACGCGAGGGCGTACGCGTGCACGAGCTCCGCCTGGCCCACCGACGCGGCGGCCTGCTGGGTGGCGAGGTCACGGGGACGGCGGGCGAGCCGGAGCGGCGCCAGCCCCGCCGCGATCGCACCGGAGGACACGAGCACCAGGCCGGGCCGGCCGGCGACCGCGTCCACCAGCGCGTCGAGCCGGGACCGGTCGAGGCCGCCGGTCGTCGTGGTGAGCGAGGACGAGCCGACCTTGACGACGATCCGTTGCGCGGCGGCGACGGCAGCCCTGGTCACGGCCGCACCCTACTGATCGTCCTCCGGCACCTCGAGGTGGATGCCGAGCCGCTCGGCGCGCCGGATGTCCTTCTGCAGCCGGCGCTCGCCGGCGCGGATGCGCGAGGTGTCCTCGAGCCGGGCGTCGACGCCGCGCATGCCGGACGCGAACTCGTC
>DATJGA010000376.1:0-3047 GCA_035495395.1 Mycobacteriales bacterium
GCCCAGTGCTCCACGCGCACGTGCCGGTCGTAGTGCGGGTGGAACGCGCTCGCCACGTCTCCCGCCGCCAGCACCCCGGGTACGCCGGTCCGCAGCCGCTCGTCGACGACGATCCCGTTGTCGACGGCGAGGCCGGCGGCCTGCGCCAGCTCGGTGTTCGGCACCGCGCCCACGCCGACCACCACGACGTCCGCCGCCTCGGTGCTGCCGTCGGTGAGGACGACGCCCTCGACGCGGCCCGACCCGGTGAGCGAGGCGACCCCGGTGCCCATGCGGAGCGCGACGCCGTGGTCGCGGTGCAGCTGCGCGAACGACGCGCCGATCTCCGCGCCGAGCACACCGTGCAGCGGTGTCGGCGTGGGGTCGATCATCACGACGTCCGCGCCGAGCTGGCGCGCCGACGCAGCGACCTCCGAGCCGATCCAACCGCCGCCGATGACGGCGACCCGGCCGGCGCCGCGCACCGCCTCGGCCAGCCGCGCCGAGTCCTCCACGGTCCGCAGGTAGTGCGTGCCGGGCAGGTCCGCGCCCGGAACGTCGAGCCGGCGCGGCCGGGCCCCCGTCGCCAGCACCAGCCGGTCGTACGGCAGCACCTCGTCGCCGACGTGCACCGTGCGGTCCGTGAGGTCGAGCTCGGTGACGCGGTCGCCGGTGCGCAGCTCGACGTGGTGCTCGTCGTAGAAGCCCTCGTCGTGCACCCGCGCGGACTCCGGGGGCTTCTCGCCGCGGAACACCTGCTTGGACAGCGGCGGCCGCTCGTACGGCGCGGACTCCTCCTCGCCGACCAGGACGACCTTCCCGTCGTACCCGGCCTCACGTGCCGCCTCCACGGCCTTCGCGCCTGCCAACCCGGCCCCGACCACGACGAGAGTCATGCTCCTGTCGTACACCGTGCCGCCCGGCGCCGTCACGGCCGGGCCGTCATGCCGGCGAGGGCGAGGAACTCGGCGCGGGTCCGCGCGTCGTCCCGCAGCCGCCCGGTCAGCGCCGAGGTGACGGTCGCGGAGCCGGTCGCGCGGGCGCCGCGCAGCGACATGCACAGGTGCTCGGCCTCGATGACGACGCCCACACCTCGCGGGCGGAGCTGAGTCTCGAGCTCGTCGGCCACCTGCTGGGTGAGCCGCTCCTGGACCTGCAGGCCACGGGAGAACGCCTCCACGACGCGGTGCAGCTTCGAGAGCCCGACCAGCCGGTCACCCGGCAGGTACCCCACGTGCGCCCGACCGCGGAACGGCAGCAGGTGGTGCTCGCACAGCGACTGGAACGGCAGGTCCCGCGCGAGCACCAGCTCGTCGTACCCCTCGTCGTTGGGGAACGTCGTGAGCCGGAACGGCAGCGGCGTGAGCAGCTCGGCGTACGCGGTGGCGACGCGGCGCGGGGTGTCGCGGAGGTGCTCCGAGCCGGGGTCCTGGCCGAGCGCGGTGAGCAGCAGCTCGACGGCGTCGGCCGCCGCCTGCACGTCGACCGGGGGTCGGGAGGTGAGGAGCGCGACAGCGGGGCTCACGGGCTCTCCTTCTAAAGCACTACTGGATGTTCGATAGAATCATCGTCCGCGCACTTGCGTCAAGTCCACATGGTTTTAGACTGAGGACGATGGACCTCGAGCAGCAGGTCGCCGGCGTCGCCGCCCTCGACCACGACGTGAGCCGGGCGGCGTACCGCCTGGTGCTCGCCGAGGGCTGGGTCAGCCGCGACCGCGCCGCCGAGGCGCTGGGTGTCGCGCGCTCGGTGGCCGCGTTCCACCTCGACAAGCTGCTCGACGCCGGGCTGCTCACGACCCGCTACGAGCGCACCTCCGGGCGGAGCGGGCCGGGAGCGGGGCGCCCGGCCAAGCTGTACGGCCGGTCCGACGCGGAGTTCGACGTGTCCCTGCCCCCGCGCCGCTACGACCTCGCGAGCGCGCTGCTCGCCCGCGGCGTCGAGCGCGCGCGGGAGGAGCGCGAGCCGGTGGAGCAGGCCGTGGCGCGCGCCGCGACGGACGCCGGCGTCGAGGCCGGACAGGCCTGTCACGGCCGGTCGGCCAGCACCCGGGTGACCGGGCTGCTCGAGGGGCACGGGTACGCGCCGCGGCGCCGCGGCAAGGAGACGGCGCTGCTGAACTGCCCGTTCCACAAGCTCGCGCAGGAGCACCGCGACCTGGTGTGCGGGATGAACCTGTGCTTCCTGCGCGGCGCCCTCGAGGGCACCGCCGCGGACGGCTGGCAGGCGCGCCTCGCGCCGGAGCCCGGCTACTGCTGCGTGCGGCTCGACGCCCCCTAGTCGCGCACCGCTCCTCCGGCGTGCAGCAGCGCCAGCTGCTCGTAGTGCTGGGCGTTCGCCCGGATGAGGTCGAGCTCGTCGTCGGTCGTCTCCCGCCGTACCCGCCCCGGGGAGCCGAGGACCAGGGAGCGCGGCGGGATCACGTCGCCGGCCGGGATGAGCGTCCCGGCGCCGATCATCGAGCCGCTGCCGATGCGCGCGCCGTTCATGACGATCGCGCCCATGCCGACGAGCACGTCGTCCTCGACGTGGCACCCGTGCAGCACCGCCCCGTGCCCGACGGTGACGCCCTTGCCGACGACGAGGTGGAAGCCCGGGTCGGTGTGCAGCACGCAGCCGTCCTGGACGTTCGAGCCGGCACCGAGGGTGATGCGGTCGCCGTCCCCGCGGACGACGGTGGCGTACCAGACGCTCGCGCCCGCCTCGACCTGCACCCGCCCCGCGAGCACGGCTCCGGGCGCGACCCACGCCGTCACGTCGACCAGTGGCGCGTCCTCGCCCAGGGTGATCCGCACCCGGCGCACCCTAGCGGCGGTCGCGGGCCCGGCTCGCGCGCAACCGGTCGTTCTCGGCCTCGAGAGCGAGCACCATGCTGATGCCCGCCAGGTTGAGGCCACCCGCCAGCAGCTCGCCGATCCGCTGCAGCCGCTCGAGGTCGCGCGTGCTGTAGCGGCGGGTGCCTCCGTCCGTGCGCTCGGGCTGCAACAGGCCGCGGGCCTCGTAGAGGCGCAGCGCCTGCGGCTGCATCCCGACGAGCTCCGACGCCACGGAGATGCCGAACAGGCCCC
>DATJGA010000377.1:0-2333 GCA_035495395.1 Mycobacteriales bacterium
CATGGGACGCCCGCGCGGGAGCGCCGTCAAGCACCCGGAGGGGGCGCGTCAGTCGAGGCCTAGGAGCGACTCGAGCCCGACCGTGAGGCCGGGCCGGCGGCGGACCTCGCGGACGGCGAGGAGCACGCCGGGCATGAACGACGACCGGTGCAGGGAGTCGTGGCGGATGGTGAGCGTCTCCCCCTCGGTGCCGAGCAGCACCTCCTGGTGGGCGACGAGCCCGGCCAGACGGATGCCGTGCACGGGGATGCCGGCCACGTCGGCCCCGCGCGCGCCCGGCAGCCCGGTCGCCGTCGCGTCGGGCATCGGGGGGCAGCCGGCGGCGGCCCGGGCGGCCGCGACCAGCTCGGCCGTGCGGGTCGCGGTGCCGCTGGGCGCGTCGATCTTGCGCGGGTGGTGCAGCTCGACGATCTCGACGGAGTCGAAGAACGGCGCGGCCTGCGCGGCGAAGCGCATCATGAGCACGGCGGCGATCCCGAAGTTGGGCGCGACGAGCACGCCGACCTCGGTGCCCGACAGCCACTCCTGCACCTGCGCCAGCCGCTGGTCGTCGAACCCGGTCGTGCCGACGACCGCGTGCACGCCGGCCTCGATGCACGCCTTGAGGTTGTCCATCACCCCGTCGGGGTGCGTGAAGTCGACCGCCACGTCCACGCCGGTGAGGTCGAGCGCGTCCCCCACGTCGTACGTCGGGCCGAGCTCGAGGTCGGGTGCGGCGCTGACGGCGCGCACGACCTCCGACCCCATCCGGCCCTTGGCCCCGAGCACCGCGACACGCGTCACGAGAGCACCTCCGAGAAGTCGCGGTCCGGGAACGGTCCGATGATGCCCAGTGACAGCGGTCGGCGCAGCACGTCGGCTGCCACGTCGCGCACGTCGTCCGCCGTGACCGCCTCGACGCGCGCGAGCAGCTCGTCGACGGCGAGCACGTCGCCGTGCACCAGCTCGGCCTTGCCGATGCGGGTCATCTGCGACCCGGTGTCCTCCAGACCGAGCACGAGCGAGCCGCGCAGCTGGCCCTTGGCGCGCGCGATCTCGTCGTCGGTGAGGCCCTTCTCGGCGACCGCGTCGAGCTGGTCGCGGCACACCCGCAGGACCTCGTCGACCTTCGAGGGCGCGCACCCGGCGTACACGCCGAACATGCCCGTGTCGTGGTGGTGCGAGGCGTAGCTGTAGACCGAGTACGCGAGGCCGCGGTTCTCGCGCACCTCCTGGAACAGCCGGCTCGACATGCCGCCGCCCAGCCCGTTGTTGAGCACCGACAGCGCCCAGCGGCGGTCGTCGTGCCGCGAGAGCGCGTGCGTGCCGAGGACGAGGTGCGCCTGCTCGGTGGGCCGGTCCTCGACCACCGTCCCGGCCTGCAGGGGCGGCGGGACGGCCGGCCGCAGCGGGGCCGGGTCGGCCGGCCCCGAGGCGTCGAACGCGGCCGTGACGAGCCGGACCACCTCGTCGTGGTCGACCGAGCCGGCCACGCTCACGACCATCTGCGGCGGCGTGTACCGCTGCCGGTAGTAGCCCGTGATGGCCTCGTGCGTGAGCCCCTCGACCGACTCGACCGAGCCGATGACCGGCCGGCCGAGCGGGTGCTCGCCGTACAGCGCCTCGGAGAAGGCGTCGTGGACGACGTCACCGGGGTCGTCGTCGTGCATCGAGATCTCCTCGAGCACGACCCCCCGCTCGGACTCGACGTCCTCGGGCGTGCAGGTCGCCGCCGTGACGATGTCGGACACCACGTCGACCGCCAGCGGGAGGTCGGTGTCGAGCACCCGCGCGTAGAAGCAGGTGTACTCCTTCGCGGTGAAGGCGTTCAGCTCGCCGCCGACCGCGTCCATCACCGCCGCGATCTCCAGCGCGGTACGGCGGGCGGTGCCCTTGAAGAGCAGGTGCTCCAGGAAGTGGCTGGTCCCCGCCTCGGCCGGGTGCTCGTCGCGCGAGCCCACCCCGACCCAGACGCCGAAGGCGGCGCTCCGGACCCCGGGCACCGCCTCCGTGACGACGCGCAGGCCCCCGGGCAGCGTCGTACGACGGAAGCCCGGGGTCCTGAGCGTCAAAGGTTCCTGCTACTCGGCCGCGGAGGCCTCGGCAGCCGTCTCGCCCGTGTCGCCGGCGGCGACGGGGGTGAGGCTGATCTTGCCGCGCTGGTCGATCTCGGTGATCTCCACCTGGATCTTGTCGCCGACGTTGACGACGTCCTCGACCTTGCCCACCCGCTTGCCGTTGCCCAGCTTGCTGATGTGCACGAGGCCGTCCTTGCCCGGGATGAGGCTGACGAAGGCGCCGAAGGCGGCGGTCTTGACGACCGTGCCGAGGAAGCGCTCGCCGACCTTGGGCAT
>DATJGA010000378.1:0-2708 GCA_035495395.1 Mycobacteriales bacterium
CGCGGGGCGGCCGGGCGCGGGGGCAGGCTGGGGCCCTCGTCCGGGGAGGACGTGAAGGGGTTGTTGCCGGGGCGCGGGCCGGGCGCCGCCGGTCGCGCGGTGGCCGGGGCGGCAGGCGCCTCGACGGCGGCCGGCTCCTCGGCGACGGGCTCGGCCGGCTTGGGGGCCGCGGCCTTCGGGGCGGCCTTCTTGGCGGGAGCAGCGGGAGCCTCCGCAGCCGCGGCGGCAGCTGCCGCCGCCTGCGCCGGGAAGGCCTCACGGACCTTCCGCGCGACGGGGGGCTCGATCGTGGACGAGGCGCTCTTGACGAACTCCCCGTTGTCCTTCAACCACTGCAGGAGAGCCTTGCTCTCCATGCCGAGCTCTTTGGCGAGCTCGTGGACGCGGGCTTTGCCGGGCACTGTGCTCCTTCGTGGCCCGGGTCCGTCCCTGGCCGTCGGTGTTACTGCATGGGCGTGCTCATCGGTACTGGCTCATCGAGTGCTCAAGGCTTCTCGACCTGCTTTCCGTCAGGGGTCTGGAGCTGTTCCACGTACTGGCGCACCGGCGTGACGTCCGGCCGCCCGTCCAGGCGCAGGGCCCGGGCGAACGCCCGGCGCTTGTCGGCGAGGTCGACGCAGGCCGGGTCGGGGTGCACCGAAGCGCCCCGGCCGGGCAGGCGACGCCTCGGGTCGACGACGAGGACGCCGTCGGCCACGACCACGCGCAGCAGGCCGGCCCGGTCCGCGCGGAGCCGGCACCCCACACAGGTGCGGACCGGACCCTCGCGGTGGGCCGTCCTCGAGTCTACCCCTGCGCTCACGGCGCCGGTTCTGCCCCGTCCTGGGGGGCTTCGGTGTCGCTGCGGATGTCGATCCGCCAGCCCGTGAGGCGCGCGGCGAGCCGGGCGTTCTGGCCCTCCTTGCCGATCGCGAGCGAGAGCTTGTAGTCGGGGACGACGACCCGCGCGGAGCGCTGCACCGGGTCCACGACGGTCACCGACAGCACGGTCGCCGGCGAGAGCGCCTCGGCGACGAAGCGGGCCGGGTCCTCGTACCAGTCGATGATGTCGATCTTCTCGCCGTGCAGCTCGTTCTGCACGGCGCGCACCCGGCTCCCCTGCGGCCCGATGCACGCCCCCTTGGCGTTGAGGCCGGCCACCTTCGTGCGCACCGCGATCTTCGTCCGGTGGCCCGCCTCGCGCGCGAGGGCGACGATCTCGACGGTGCCGTCCGCGACCTCGGGCACCTCCTGCGCGAACAGCCCGCGGACGAGGTCCGGGTGCGTGCGCGAGACCGTGACGATCGGGCCGCGCTGGCCGCGGGCCACCGAGATCACCCGGCACTTGAGCCGGCTGCCGTGGTCGTAGACCTCGCCCGGGACCTGCTCGCTCTGCGGCAGGGTGGCCTCGAGCGAGTCGGGTCGCGCGCCCAGCTTGACCATGACGTTGCGGTTCAGCGGGGCGCCCGGCCGCTGCGGGGCCTGCTGCACGATGCCGGAGACGACGTCGCCCTCCCGGCCGGCGTACTCGCCGTACGTGACGTCGTGCTCGGCCTCGCGCAGCCGCTGCAGGATCACCTGGCGGGCGGTCATCGCCGCGATGCGGCCGAAGTCGGCCGGGGTGTCGTCGAACTCCCGGGCGACCTCGCCGTCCTCGCCGAGCTCCTGGGCGAGCACCACGACCTCGCCGCTCTTGCGGTCGAGCACCACGCGGGCGTGCGCCTGGGCGCCCTCGGTGTGGCGGTACGCCGTGAGCAGCGCCGTCTCGATCGCCTCGACGACGACGTCGAGCTTGATGTCCTTCTCGCGCTCCAGGCTGCGGAGCGCGCTCATGTCGATCCTCACGAGCCCTCACCCGGGTGCGAGAACTCGACCTGCACGTGCGCGCTGACGACCTCGCCGTACAGGAGGGGGCGCTTGGCGCCGTCGACGTCGAGCACGGCCTGCGCGTCGTCGGCCTCGACGACCCGGCCGGTGACCGTGCCGGTGGCGGTCTTCGCGGCGACCAGGCGCCCCACGCTGCGCCGCCAGTGCCGCGGCGCCGTCAGGGGGCGGTCCACACCGGGGCTGGTGACCTCCAGCGTGTACGCGCCGGCGAGCAGCTCCTCGGCCTCCGGGGTGTCGAGCAGGTCGGAGACGGTCCGCGACACGTCGGCGATGTCGTCGAGCGTGACGCCGCCGTCCTTGTCGACGACGACGCGGACCACCTTGCGGCGGCCGGCGGGCGAGACGGTCAGGTCCTCGAGGTCGTAGCCGGAGGACTGCACGGCGGGGGTGAGCAGCTGGACGAGGCGTGCGCGCGAGGCGCCGGAGTCGGGCACTGCGGGTCCCCTTCCGTGTGCAGTTGTGAGTCGATCACGACCCTAGCGGAGTCTGGCAGGCTGACCCCGTGCAGCCGACGCGTCGCCAGGCCCTCGCCACGGGGGCGGCGGTGCTCGTCACCGGGTGCACGACGTCCGTGCCGCCCCGTCCGCGCGTGCGCACGACGGACGACGCCCTGAGGGAGGCAGCCGCTGCTCGCGAGCAGGCCCTGGTCGACGCCTGCGCCGCGGCGGCGCGGGCGCACCCGGAGCGCGCGACGGAGCTGCAGGGCTTCCTCTCCGACCACGCGGCGCACCTCGTGCAGCTTGGCCCGGTGAGCGTGCCCACACCCACGGCCACCCCGGCGGCCACCGGTGCGTCGTCGCTGCGCGCCCTGGCGGCCCGCGAGCGGGCCGCGGCCGCCGCGC
>DATJGA010000379.1:0-2641 GCA_035495395.1 Mycobacteriales bacterium
GCAGCCGGGCCAGCAGCACGGCCGGCGCATGCCCTCCTCCAGCTCCTCCTGGGTACGGCGGATGCGGCGCTCGCGGGTCACCTGCTTCTTGGCGTCCTCGACCCAGCAGATGAACTCGTTGCGGGCGAGCGGCGTGATGTCCTGCCAGGCGGCGAGCGCCGTCCCGTTGGCGGCGAGCGCGGCACCGAGGTCGGCCGGCAGCTCGTGCACGACCCCGCCCGGCACGCTCCTGGTCACCACGGGCCCACGGTAGCGGCCGTCAGCCCTCGGTGACGCCCAGCCGCTCCAGCACGATCCGCCGTACGGCGGCCGCGTCGGCCTGACCGCGGGTGGCCTTCATGACGGCGCCGACCAGCGCGCCGGCGGCCGCGACCTTGCCGCCGCGCACCTTCTCGGCGACGTCGGGGTTGCCGACGATCGCCTCGTCGACGGCGGCCGTCAGCGCGCTCTCGTCGGACACCACGGCCAGGCCGCGGGCCGCGACCACCTCGTCGGGCGAGCCCTCCCCCGCGAGCACGCCGTCGACGACCTGCTTCGCGAGGGTCGCGGTGAGCGCGCCCTCGGCGACGAGCGCGACGACCCGGGCGACGTCCTCCGGCGCGATCGCGAGGTCGGCGGCGTCGACCCCGGCGCTGTTGGCCGCCTGGGCCAGCTGCCCGAGCCACCAGTTGCGCGCCTCCGCGGCGGGTGCGCCCGCGGCCACCGTCGCCAGCACGAGGTCGAGGACCCCGGCGTTGACCATCGCCTGGCTGTCGAGGTCGGACAGCCCGAGCTCGGCCGTCATCCGCGCGCGGCGCAGCGACGGCGCCTCCGGCAGCGCGGCCTGCAGCTCCTTGACCCAGGCCGGGTCCGGCGCCACCGGCACGAGGTCCGGCTCCGGGAAGTACCGGTAGTCCGTCGCCTCCTCCTTGGAGCGGCCGGGCGTGCTGTGACCGGTGTCCTCGTGGAAGTGCCGGGTCTCCTGCACGACGCGCTCACCGCGCCGGAGGAGCTCCGCCTGCCGCTCCACCTCGGACCGCACCGCCCGCTCGACGGACCGCAGCGAGTTGACGTTCTTGGTCTCCGAGCGGGTGCCCCACTCCTCACCAGGACGGTTGAGCGAGACGTTGACGTCGCAGCGCAGCGAGCCCTGCTCCATCTTCACGTCGCTGACACCCAGGCCGCGGAGCACGTCGCGCAGCTCGGCGACGTAGGCCTTGGCGACCTCCGCCGGCCGCGCGCCGGTGCCGACGACCGGCTTGGTGACGATCTCGACCAGGGGGATCCCGGCGCGGTTGTAGTCGACGAGCGAGTGGCTCGCCCCGTGGATGCGGCCGGTGGCCCCGCCGACGTGCAGCGTCTTGCCGGTGTCCTCCTCGAGGTGCACCCGCTCGATGGGGATGCGCACCACCTCCCCCTCGACCAGGACGTCGAGGTACCCGTCGGTGCACAGCGGCTCGTCGTACTGGGAGGTCTGGAAGTTCTTCGGCATGTCCGGGTAGAAGTAGTTCTTGCGCGCGAAGCGGCACCACACCGCGATGTCGCAGTGCAGCGCGAGCCCGATCCGGATCGTCGACTCGATGGCCTTCTCGTTCACGACCGGGAGCGAGCCCGGGAGCCCGAGGCAGACCGGGCAGGTCTGCGTGTTGGGCTCGGCGCCGAACTCGGTCGCGCAGCCGCAGAACATCTTCGAGGCGGTGCCGAGCTCGACGTGCGTCTCCAGCCCGATGACGGGCTCGAACTCGCGCAGGTCGTCGTCGTACCCCATCAGGACTCCCAGTCCAGGCTCGGGACCGGCGCCGGGCAGGCCTGCTCGAAGGCCGCCCCGACCCGGTAGAGCAGGTCGTCGCGCAGCGTCGGCGCCATCACCTGCAGCCCCACCGGCAGGCCCTCGGACAGGCCGGCCGGGAAGGAGGCGGCGGGTCCGCCGTACAGGTTGGCGGGGATGCTCGCGACGTCCTGGCGGTACATCGCGAGCGGGTCCTCGAGCTTGGCACCGAGGGGGAACGCGACCGTGGGGCAGGTCGGCGCGACGAGCACGTCGACCGACTCCCACGCCCGCTGGAAGTCGCGGGTGATCAGGGTGCGCACCTTCTGCGCCTGGCCGTAGTAGGCGTCGTAGTAGCCGCTGGAGAGGGCGTACGTGCCGAGGATGATGCGCCGCTTGACCTCCGGCCCGAAGCCGATGTCGCGGGTCAGCGCCATGACCTCCTCGAGCGACCGCTCGCCGTCGTCGCCGACCCGCAGGCCGTACCGCACCGCGTCGAAGCGGGCCAGGTTGCTCGAGGCCTCGCTCGGCGCGATGAGGTAGTACGCCGGCAGCGCGTAGACGAAGTGCGGGCAGCTCACCTCGGTCACCGTCGCGCCGAGGTCGCGCAGCAGCTGCACGGCCTCGTCGAAGCGCGCCTGCACACCCGGCTCGTAGCCCTCGCCGGACAGCTCGGTGACCACGCCGACGCGCAGGCCGGCGAGGTCGCGCGCCTGCGCCGCCTCGACCACCGGCGGCACCGGCGCGTCGATGCTCGTGGAGTCGCGCGGGTCGTGGCCGGCGATGACCTCGTGCAGCAGCGCCGCGTCGAGGACGGTGCGAGCGAACGGGCCGCCCTGATCGAGGCTCGAGGAAAACGCCACCAGGCCGTAGCGGCTCACCCCGCCGTACGTC
>DATJGA010000380.1:0-2573 GCA_035495395.1 Mycobacteriales bacterium
CTGTCGCGGCACGCGTTCGGGCCCAAGCTCATCGAGCGACCGGCCGAGGACGACCCGGACCCGGCGCCGCTGCAGTGGCGGCACGTCACCGGCGGGCTGCGGCACGTGGGGCACGAGGGCGACGGGTTCGCCTTCGACAACGAGACGCCGCGGCACACCGTGCACCTGGACGACTTCGAGATCGCCTCGCGCGCGGTGACCGTCGCCGACTGGCTCGCCTTCATGGACGACGGGGGCTACCAGCGGCCCGACCTGTGGCTCTCCGACGGGTGGGCGGCCGTGCAGGCGCACGGGTGGCGGTCCCCCGAGTACTGGTGGGACGTCGACGGCGGGTGGAAGGTCTTCACGACCGCCGGCGTGCGCGACCTGCGGCGCGGGGAGCCGGTCTGCCACGTCTCGTTCTACGAGGCCGACGCCTACGCCCGCTGGGCCGGGGCGCGGCTGCCCACGGAGCAGGAGTGGGAGATCGCGGCCCGCCCGGTCGCGGACCGGCGCGGCCAGCTGCTCGACCCGGTGCGGCTGCACCCCGGCCTCGCGGGCGAGGCGATGATCGGCGACGTGTGGGAGTGGACCGCGTCGGCGTACCTGCCGTACCCCGGCTTCCGGCCCGCCCCCGGCGCGGTGGGCGAGTACAACGGCAAGTTCATGTGCGACCAGCACGTGCTGCGCGGGGCGTCGTGCGCGACACCGCCGGGCCACGAGCGGGTGACGTACCGGAACTTCTTCCCCGCCGGTGCGCGGTGGGCGTTCTCCGGGCTGCGGCTGGCGCGTTCGTGACGGTCGCGCCGGCCCGCTGGACGGTCGAGGAGCGGACCCGGCCGTCCCCCGGACGGCTCGCCGCCGACCTGCGCGCCGGCCTCGCGAGCCGGCCGGTGACGATCCCCCCGAAGTGGTTCTACGACGAGAAGGGCAGCGCGCTCTTCGACGCGATCACGCACCTGCCGGAGTACTACCCGACGCGCACGGAGGAGGCCATCCTGCGCGCGCACGCCGACGAGCTCCCGCAGGTGCAGGCGCTGGTGGAGCTCGGCGCGGGCTACTCCCGCAAGACCAGGCTGCTGCTCGAGGCGCTGACCCGGGGCGACCGGCCGCTGCTGTTCGTGCCGCTCGACGTGGCGGTCGAGCCGCTGCGCGACGCGGCCGAGCGCATCACCGCGGACTTCCCGACGGTGACCGTGCACGGCGTCGTCGCCGACTTCGACGAGGAGCTCACGCCGCTGCCGGGCACGCCGGGCGAGCGGCTGGTGGCCTTCCTCGGCAGCACCATCGGCAACCTCACCCCGGGGCCGCGCGCCGCGTTCCTCGCGCGGCTGCACCGGGCCACCGCACCCGGCGACTGGTTCCTGCTGGGCGCCGACCTCGTCAAGGACACCGACCGCCTCGTCCGCGCGTACGACGACGCGGCCGGGCTCACGGCCGAGTTCAACAAGAACGTGCTGCACGTGCTCGCCCGCGAGCTCGACGCGGACCTCGACGCCGACGACTTCGACCACGTCGCCGTGTACGACACCGAGCACGACCGCATCGAGATGCGGCTGCGGGCGCGCCGGGCGCTGTCGGTGCCGGTGCGCGCCCTCGGCCTGGTGTGGGAGCTCGCCGAGGGCGAGGAGGTGCTCACCGAGACGAGCGCGAAGTTCCGGCTCGAGGGGCTGCGCCAGGAGCTCGCCGAGGCCGGCTTCGACGTGGTCGAGACCTGGACCGACACGGCCCGTGACTTCTCCCTCACCTTGGCACGGCGCAGGCATCAGCAGCGCGCTGACGGGTACGTCGCCTCGCATGAGAGCCAAGGAGAGCCCTGACACCCTGCGCAACGCGCGCCCGGGCTACCACGACCCGACGACGGCTCTGGGCGGCACGCCGGCGCTGTCACCGCTGACCCTCCGGTTCCGGCTGGCGCTGTTCGGCCTGACCGCCTCGCTCATCGGGGCGGTCGTGTTCACCGCGCTCGGCATCGCCCCGGTGGCCCTCGCCTTCGCCCTCATCGCCGTCACCGCCGTGGTCGACCTCGGCGTCATCCAGCGCCGCCGCCACCGCGGCGAGCCGGGCTGAGCGTGACGGCTCCGCTCGAGGTCCTTCCCTCCGGCGACCTCGCCGGACGCCTCCTCTCGGGGCGCTACCGCCTCACCGAGCTCATCGGCCAGGGCGGCTGCGCCTCCGTGTACGCCGCCCAGGACGAGCGGCTCGACCGCGAGGTCGCCGTGAAGGTCTGGGCCGAGCCGGACGAGGTGACGGCCGAGGGGCGGCTCACCGCCCGCCTGCGCCACCCCGGCGTCGTCACGGTGCACGACGCCGCCACCGACGGCGAGCTCGCCTTCCTCGTCATGGAGCGGGTGCACGGCCGCTCCCTCGCCGAGGAGCTGCGCGACGGGCCGCTCGCCGCCGAGCGCGCGGTGCGGCTGTGCGGGCAGCTCGCCCGCACCCTGGCCTGCGTGCACGCCGACCACGTCGTGCACGGCGACGTGAAGCCCGCGAACGTGCTGGTCGGGCCCGCCGACCTCGTCACGCTCACCGACTTCGGCACCGCGAGCCCGTCCCGCACGCGGCACCGCGACCTCGCGCACGGCACCCCGCCG
>DATJGA010000381.1:0-6489 GCA_035495395.1 Mycobacteriales bacterium
GGCCTCGACCTGCTCGACCTGGTGCAGGAGGGCAACCTCGGCCTGGTCCGCGCGGTCGAGAAGTTCGACTACGCCAAGGGCTACAAGTTCTCGACGTACGCGACCTGGTGGATCCGCCAGGCGCTGCAGCGCGCGCTCGCCGACCAGGGCCGCACCATCCGCGTGCCCGTGCACATGGCCGAGCTCATCACGAAGGTCACCCGGGTGCGCCGCGAGCTGACCCAGTCCCTGGGCCGCGACCCCTCCGCCGAGGAGATCGGCGCGCAGCTCGAGATGACCGCTACCAAGGTCGAGGAGATCATCGCCTTCGGCCGCGACACGCTGTCGCTGCAGAGCCCGGTCGGCGACGACGAGGCGACCCTCGGCGACTTCATCCACGACACCGAGTCCGTCGACCCGGTGCAGGCCGTCGAGACGCAGATGCTGCAGAGCCAGCTCAACAGCATCCTCGACAGCCTGCCGGAGCGGTCCGCGATCGTCGTGCGCATGCGCTTCGGCCTCGACGACGGCCGTCCGCGCACCCTCGACGAGGTCGGCCGCCACCTCGGCCTGACCCGCGAGCGGATCCGCCAGATCGAGCGCGACACCCTGGCCGAGCTGCGCACCGAGGGCCGCGCCGACGGCCTGAAGGAGTACGTCGCCTGACGCTCCCTCCCCGGGAGATCCCGTCGTACCAGGTCCGGCGCGGCCGCACCGGGCCGACGTCGCGCGACGCCCTCGAGCGGCTCTGGCCCGTGTACGGCGTCGACCCGCCGTACGACGGGCTGGTGCTGTCACCGGGCACGGTGCTCGAGATCGGCTTCGGCATGGGCGAGGCGACCGCTGCCATGGCGGCCACCGCGCCCGACGTCGACGTGCTCGCGGTGGACGTGCACCCGGCCGGTGTCGCGTCGCTGCTGCGCCGGCTCGAGGCCGCCGACCTGCGCAACGTGCGCGTCGTCGAGGGCGACGCCCTCGCGCTGCTGGCGGCGCTGCCCTCGGGCTCGCTCGGGGAGGTCCGGCTGCTCTTCCCCGACCCGTGGCCCAAGAAGCGGCACGTGAAGCGCCGCTTCCTGCGCCCCACGACGGCCGCCCTGCTGGCCGATCGCCTTGCACCGCAAGGGTTCCTGCACCTCGCGACCGACTGGCCGCCGTACGTCGAGCACGCCCGTGAGGTGCTGCGCGACTGGGACGTCGAGCTGGTGGAGCGGGGCGAGCGACCGGTGACCGGCTACGAGCGGCGCGGCCACCGGGCCGGGCGCGCGTCCGTGGACCTGCGCGCCCGTCCTCGTCGCTAGGCGGTACGCCGGGTGGGCAGGCCCAGGGCCAGGACGGTCGTGCCGAGGGCGAGCAGGCCGGTCGTGAGCCACGAGGCGTGGAAGGCGTGCAGCGTCTCCTGCAGCGGGTAGGCGCCGAGGACGGCGACGACGAGGGCGACACCCAGCACCGCGCCGAGCTGGCGCGAGGCGGAGCTGACGGCGGAGCCGGAGCCGTACTGCTCGGGCGGCAGCGCCTGCGACGACGCGGCGCCGAGGGTGCTCATGGAGGCACCGATCGAGATGCCGATGAGCAGCTGCGCGGGCAGGAAGTGCGTGAGGTACGCCGGCTCCCCCGGCATCGCGGCGGCCATGAACAGCGCCCCCAGGACGAACAGGCCGGCACCCGGCAGCACCACCCTCCGGTAGCCGTAGCGGTCGGCGAGCCGCCCCGAGATGGGCGCCGCGACCGCGGCCATGAGCGGGCCGGGGAGGATCGCGAGCGCGGTGCGCAGCACGCTGTAGTCCCACACCCCGGTGAGGAACAGCACGTTGGCGAGGATCTGGCCGTAGAAGGCGGCGCCGTAGAGCAGCGTCCCGCTGGTGGCGAAGGAGAACATCCGCACGCGGAACAGCCGGACCGGCATCGCCGGGTGCGGGTGGTGCAGCGACCGCAGCACGAGCACCGGCGCGAGGATCGCGGCGTTCGCGAACACGCCCAGGGTGCGGTAGCTCGTCCAGCCCCAGGCCTCGCCCTGCACCAGGCCGAGGGAGAGCAGCCCGAAGACCGCGCTGACGAGCACCACGCCGAGGACGTCCACCCGACCGGGGGCCTGACCCCGCGACTCCACGAGCACCCGGCGCCCGAACCACGCGGCCACGAGGCAGAACGGCAGGTTGACGAAGAAGACCCAGCGCCAGCCGGGACCCTCGATGAGCAGCGCGCCGAGCGACGGCCCGGTGGCGCTCGCGATCGCGCCGCACGCCGACCACAGCCCGACCGCGGTGGCCCGCTTGGAGAGGGGGAACTCGGGGAGCAGCAGCGCCAGCGACGCCGGCACGAGCAGCGCGCCGCCGACGCCCTGGACCACCCGGGCGGCGATGAGCAGCGGGGCCGTCGGGGCGAGGCCGCACAGCGCGCTGCCGACGGCGAACACCGTCAGCCCGAGCAGGAAGACGCGCTTGCGGCCGTGGTCGTCCGCGATCCGGCCGGCCGTGACGAGCAGCGCGCCGAAGACGACGGCGTACGCGTTGAGGACCCAGGACAGGCCGCTGCGCGTGACGTCGGAGAAGTCGGCGCTGATCGCCGGGAAGGCGATGTTGACGATGGTCGCGTCGAGGAACACGACGTAGACCGCGGCCGCCGAGACGGCGAGGACGGCCCAGGCGTGCCGGCTGATGGCGTCGGGTGCAGCGACCGCGGTCCCGGGGTGGCCGGTGACGACGACGGGCGCGGTGGTGTCGAGCGTGGTCATGACAGGTGTATAACAGCGTTATGACGCTGTTGGCAAGTCCCTTCCCGCACGGCATGATGAGGCCGTGACCACCCCCGAGGCCGCCCTGCAGCCGCTCGCGACCACCTTCGAGGACGGCGACGAGCGCCGCCGGGCCGTCGTGGAGTCCGCCGCCCGGCTGCTCGCCGAGGAGGGCCCGCACGGGCTGTCGCTGCGCCGCATCGCGGCCGAGGCGGGGGGCTCGACGCAGCTCGTCTACACGCTGTTCGGCGGCAAGGCCGGCCTCGCCGACGCGCTGTACGCCGAGGGCTTCGGCCGGCTGTCGGCCGCCTGTCGCGCAGCGCTCGCGACCTGCCCTCCCCCCGGGGACCCCGAGCGGCTGGTGGCCATCGGACGCGCGTACCGCACCTTCGCGCTGTCCGAGCCGGCCTTCTTCGCCGTCATGTTCGGCAAGGCGATCCCCGACTTCACCCCCACCACGAGCACGAGCGGCCGGTGCCGTGCCAACACCTTCGGGAGCCTGGTCGCCGAGGTGCAGGCCTGCCTCGACGCCGGCACGCTGGTCGGCGGCAGCGCCGAGGAGCTGGCCCGGCTGTGCTGGGTCACCGTGCACGGCCTGAGCGCGCTGGAGTCCGCCGGGATGCTGCGCGCGGAGGACCCGGACGCGTTCGTCGAGGCGGCCTTGCGCACCCCCCTGGACGCGCACCGCCCCTGAGACCTCGGCCACACGGCCCTGCCGGGACGGCCCGGTCCGTGTCACACTCTCCGCATGACTCGCGCCGCGTCCTCCTGCCGCGCCTGTCGCTGTTGTCGCTGACCCGTCCCGGTCCCGACAACCCGCGCTCGCGCAGAGCGCCCTCCTCCGAGAGCCACCGATGTCCCTCCTTCTCGACACCCCTGTCGCCACGCCCCAGGACCTGACCGGTCGCACCGTCGTGGTCGTGCACGCCCACCCCGACGACGAGGCGATCTTCACCGGCGCGACGATCCGGCGGCTGGCCGACCACGGAGCGCGCGTCGTCCTCGTCACCGCCACCGGCGGCGAGCTGGGCGAGCCCAAGGTGCCGCTGCGCGGCCGGACAGTCGGTCAGCTGCGCACCGCCGAGCTCGAGCGCGCCGCGGAGCGGCTCGGCGAGGCCCGGCTGGTGCTGCTCGGCCGCCGCGACTCCGGCCTGCCCGGCTGGGAGTCGGGGCAGCACCCGAGGGCGCTGGTCCGCGCCGACCTCGCTGCGGTTGCCCGCACCCTCGCCCGCCTCGTCGAGAGCGAGCGGGCCGAGGCGGTCGTCGGGTACGACGCCGACGGCATCTACGGGCACCCCGACCACGTCGCGGTGCACCTGCTGGCGCGGCACGCGGCTGCGCTGACGGGCGTCACGGCGTACGACGCGACCGTGGACCGGGAGCACCTGCACTTCGCGGGCGCCCACGTCCTCGACGACGCCGTCAAGCCGACCAGCCGCCCGACGTACGGGCGGGTGACGGCCGAGATCTCGGTCGCGATCGCGGCGACGCCCGCCGAGCTGGCGGTGAAGCGCGAGGCGCTGCTGGCGCACGCCAGCCAGATCACGCCGGAGATGCTCAGCGACCGGTTCGTCGAGACCTACGAGCTGGAGTGGTACCTGCGGCACGGCCCGGCCGCCGCGCTGGAGCAGCTGGGCAACGCGCACGCGCTGGTGTAGCAGCGCTGTCCCCGGCAAGATCGGTCCCATGACCGAGAACCCGCGCCAGAACGTGACCTTCCCGAGCAACGGCGGCACCGCGCACGGCTACCTCGCCACCCCGGCGGGCGGCAGCGGCCCCGGCGTGATCGTCATCCAGGAGTGGTGGGGGCTGACCGACCACGTCGTGTCCATCGCCGACCGGCTCGCGGCAGAGGGCTTCGTCGCGCTGGCCCCCGACCTGTTCGGCGGGAAGACCACGCACGACGCCGACGAGGCCGGGAACCTGCTCATGAGCCTGCCCGTCGACGAGGCCGCGCGCGACCTCGCGGGTGCGGTCGACCACCTGCTCGGCAACGACGCCTGCACCTCCGAGACCGTCGGGGCGATCGGCTTCTGCATGGGCGGCGGCTTCGTGCTGCGGCTCGCCGCGCAGCAGGGTCCCCGGGTCTCGGCCGCGGTGCCCTTCTACGGCGTCGGGCCCGGCGTACCCGACTCGTTCACCGGCCTCACGGCGGCGGTGCAGGGCCACTACGCCGAGCAGGACGCGATGTACCCCGCTGACGCGGCGCGCGCCCAGGAGGAGCAGATCCGGCGCGAGTCGGGCGCGCCGGTGGAGTTCTTCTTCTACGACGCCGGGCACGCGTTCCACAACGACGAGAACCTCATCGGCACGTACGACGCCGGCGCGGCGAAGACGGCGTGGGACCGCGCGGTGGCCTTCCTCAAGGCCAACGTCCGCTAGTCCTCCGCGGCGTCCTCGTCGGCAGCGCCGGGCTCGGCGCGCACCCACGCGGTCGTCGGCTTCTTCGCCGGCGCCGCAGCAGGTGCCGGAGGCGCCACCGGGGCGTCCACCGGGACGCCGGCCTGCGCGAGCCAGCCGCGCTGGGTCTCGAGCTGCGCCTCGAGGTCGCCGGTCGACCGGCCCTGCTCGCGGGCCTGGGCAAGCTTCTTCTCCAGGTCGGCGACCTTCTCGCGCAGCCGCACGACGAAGGTCGACTCGGTGGTCTTCACGTGGGCGGTGTCCGCCGTACCGCGGAACTTCTCCTCGACCTTGCCGAAGCGGTCCTCGAGCGAGCGCATGACCTCGCGCGGCACCTTGCCCGCGGCGTCCCAGCGGTCCTGCAGCTGGCGCAGCCGGGACTTGCCGCCGGGCACCTGCAGCGCCTCGGCCTCGGCGAGGATCTCCTCCTTGACCTTCTGGTTGGCCCGCAGCTCCTCGTCCTTCTCGGCGAAGGTCGCGGAGCGGGCCTGGAAGAAGGCGTCCTGCGCGGCCTTGAACTGCGCCCACAGCGCGTCGTCGGCCTCGCGCGGGGCCCGGCCGGCGGTCTTCCAGTCGGTCATGAGCTGCTTGAAGCGCTCGGCGGTGCCCTTCCAGTCGGTGGAGCCGACGAGCTTCTCCGCCTCCTTGACCAGCTTCTCCTTGCGCTCCTGCGACACGGTGCGCTGCTGCTCCAGGGCCCCGAAGTGGGCGGTACGGCGCTCGGCGAAGGCCTTGCGCGCGGCGGCCACCCGCTCCCAGAGAGCGTCGGCGGCCTTCTTCTCGACCCCGGTGACGCGCTTCCAGTCCTGGCCGAGGTTGCGCAGCCGCTCCCCCGCGTCCTTCCAGGACGAGCTCTTGGCGAGCTGCTCCGCCTCCTCCGCCAGCGCGGCCAGCCGGGCGACGGCCTCCTCCTTGGCAGCGGCCCGCGCCGCCTTGTGCTCCTCGACGGCCGTGGCGGTCTTCTCCAGGAGCGCGTCGACCCGCTTGGCGAGGGAGTCCAGGTCGCCCACCGCAGCCGCCGTCGGCAGCGACTCCTTGAGCCGCTCGGCGCTCGTGGCGACCTGGCGCGGGTCGCCGGACCCGCTCCGCAGCCTGGCCTCGAGGAGCGTGACCTCGGTCGCCAGCTGCTCGAAGCGCCGGACGAAGTGCGCAAGTCCGTCTTCCGGCGACCCGGCGTGCCACGACCCGACGGCACGCTCGCCGTCGGCCGTCCGCACGTAGACCGTGCCGTCGTCGGAGACCCGACCCCACTCGCTCATGCCGCTCCCTCTCGCACCGTGCTGGCCACACCATCCTGCCGCACCCGAGAACCTGCTCCCCTTCCGGCGCTGCGTCAGCGACAATGGTGGCAACGACGGAAGGCCGACCACCCCTCATGA
>DATJGA010000382.1:0-3144 GCA_035495395.1 Mycobacteriales bacterium
GCGCTGCTGGCGAACCTCGAGCAGACCTCGGCCATCGACCCGCAGGTCGTCTCGTCCGACGACGTGGTGCTCCTCGTGCTGCCGCTGTTCCACGTGTACGGGCTCAACGCGGCGCTGGGCATGGTCGCCAAGCACGGAGCCACCGGCGCCCTCGTGGAGCGGTTCGACCCGGTGGCGACGCTGCAGGAGATCGGCCGCAGCCAGGTCACCAACGTCGTCGGCGCACCGCCGATGTGGGTCGCGTGGTCGCTGCTGCCCGACGTCGGGGGCGCCTTCGCCAGCGTCCGGCTCTGCGTCTCGGGGGCGGCGCCGCTGCCGGCCGACGTGCTGCACCGGGTGCTCGACGTCACCGGGCACCACGTCTTCGAGGGGTACGGGCTCACCGAGACGGCGCCGGTGCTCACCTCGACCCTGATGAGCGAGGTGCCGAAGGCGGACTCGATCGGCCGGCCGGTGCCCGGCGTCGAGCTGCGGCTGCTGGACGCGGACGGCAAGCCGGTGGAGGAGGGCGACCCCGGCGAGATCGTCGTGCGCGGGGCCAACCTGTTCTCCGGCTACTGGCCGGACGGGTCCGAGGGGCCGGACGCCGACGGCTGGTTCGCGACCGGCGACGTCGCCGTGGTCGACGAGGACGGCGACCTGCGGCTGGTCGACCGCACCCGCGAGCTGGTGCTGGTCAGCGGCTTCAACGTCTACCCGCGGGAGGTGGAGGAGGTCATCGCCACGCACCCCGAGGTGGCGGAGGTCGCGGTCCTCGGCATCCCGCACCCGTACACCGGGCAGTCGGTCAAGGCGCTGGTCGTCCGCACGCCGGGCTCGTCGCTGACGGCCGACGCGGTCATCGCGCACGCCGCGGTCTCGCTCGCCCGCTTCAAGTGCCCGACCGTCGTGGAGCTGGTCGACGAGCTGCCGCACACGGCCACCGGGAAGGTCGCGAAGGGCCGGCTGCGGGAGCTCGACGACACCGGCACGTGAGGCTGCGACGCCGCCCGGGCGTCGGCACGCTGACCTTCGTCACCCGCGCCGGCTGCTCCCTCTGCGAGGAGGCACGGCCGGTCGTCGAGCGGCTCACCACCCGTGCGGGTGTGGCCCTCGAGGAGGCCGATGTGGACGCCGTACCGGGCATGTCGGGATGGTCGGACCACGTGCCGGTGGTCCTTCTGGACGGTGTCGAGCACAGCCGCTGGTGGGTCGACGAGAGGGCGCTCGCGAAGGCTCTCGGGGTGCGGGTGTGACGGGGCTCACCGGTTTTGTGAACGCGTTCACAAGCGCGTAGCCTCCGCGGCATGACCGCCGCGAGCCTGCCCGAGGAGCGTCGCCGTGCGGCGATCCCCGAGGCGACGATCGCCCGGCTTCCGGTCTACCTGCGCGCCCTGCACGGCCTCGCCGAGGACGGCCTCGTGACCGTGAGCTCGGAGGAGCTGGCGGAGGCCGCGGGCGTGAACAGCGCCAAGCTGCGCAAGGACCTCTCGCACCTCGGCTCGTACGGCACCCGCGGGGTCGGCTACGACGTCGAGCACCTCGTGGAGCAGATCTCCTCGGCCCTCGGGCTGCAGCGCCCCTGCTCGGTCGTGCTCGTCGGCGTCGGCAACCTCGGGCGGGCGCTCGCCGGGTACGGCGGGTTCGCCTCCCGCGGGCTCGCCATCGACGCGCTGCTCGACGTCGACCCGGCCACGATCGGGCAGCAGATCTCCGGGCTCACCGTGCGGCACCTCGACGAGCTGCCGGGCATGGTGACGGGCGCGTCCATCGGCGTCATCGCCACCCCCGCGCGCGCCGCGCAGGAGGTCTGCGACCGGCTGGTGGCGGCCGGGGTGACGAGCATCCTCAACTTCGCGCCGACCGTGCTGTCGGTGCCGCCGCACGTCGACCTGCGCAAGGTCGACCTGTCCATCGAGCTGCAGATCCTGTCCTTCCACGAGCACCGCAAGGCGACGGGGGCGGCGACGTGAGCGTCCTGGTCGTCGGGCTGTCGCACCGCAGCGCACCGCTGTCGCTGCTGGAGGACGTGAGCCGCGGGCTCGGCGACACCACGGAGGTGCTCACCGAGCTGCTCGCCGGCGCGGTGGGCGAGGCCGTCGTGCTGTCGACCTGCAACCGGGTCGAGGTGTACGCCGACACCGAGGGCTTCCACCCCGGTGTCGAGGCGGTCACCGACCTGCTGCTGCGGCGCGCCGACGTGACGCTCGAGGAGCTCTCCAAGCACCTGTACGTCCACTGGGAGGGGCAGGCGGTGCACCACCTGTTCCAGGTGGCGGCAGGCCTGGACTCGATGGTGGTCGGCGAGTCGCAGATCCTCGGGCAGCTGCGCCGCGCGTACGGCGCCTCCGGGCACACCGCCGGCCGGGTGCTGCACGAGCTGTTCCAGACCGCGCTGCGCGTGGGCAAGCGGGTGCACGCCGAGACCGGCATCGACGCGGCGGGGCAGTCGCTCGTCAGCGTCGGCGTCGAGCAGGCCGAGCGGGCCGTCGGTCCGCTGGCCGGCCGCCCGGTGCTCGTCGTGGGCGCCGGCTCCATGGGCGCGCTCGCCGGCGCGACGCTGCGTCGCGCCGGGGTGGGCGACGTGGTCGTGGCAAACCGGACACCGGAGAACGCCGCCCGGCTCGCCACCTCCCTGGACGGACGCGGGGTCGGGTTGGACGACCTGCGCGACGAGCTGGTCGTCGCGGACGTCGTGGTGACCTCGACCGGCGCGATCGGGCACGTCGTCTCGCGCGAGGTCGTGGCGGAGGCCATGGCGCTGCGCGGGGACCGGCCGCTGGCGGTCGTAGACCTGGGCCTGCCCCGCGACGTGGACCCGGCCGTCCGCACCGTGCCCGGGGTGGCGCTCGTCGACCTCGAGTCGCTGCAGGAGGCACTGGCGGGCAGCGAGGCGCACGCCGGCGTCGAGGCGGCGCGCGCCATCGTCGCCGACGAGGTCAGCAGCTTCCTCACCTGGCAGAAGGCCTCACGGGTCGCGCCCACCGTCGTGGCGCTGCGCAGCCGGGCGGACGAGGTCGTCGACGCCGAGATCGCCCGCCTCGCCAACCGGCTGCCCGACCTCGCGCCGGCGGTGCGCGCCGAGGTGGAGCAGTCCGTGCGCCGGGTCGTCCAGACGCTCCTGCACACGCCGACCGTGCGGGTGAAGGAGCTCGCCGACGCACC
>DATJGA010000383.1:0-2293 GCA_035495395.1 Mycobacteriales bacterium
CAACGCCGGCAACATCACGGCGTACTGGAAGGGCTACACCGAGTACGGCGCGAGCCCGCGGATGCTCGGCTTCCAGGCCGCCGGTGCCGCGCCCATCGTCAACGGCGCCCCGGTCGCGTCGCCGCAGACCATCGCCACCGCCATCCGGATCGGCAACCCCGCCTCCTGGAAGCAGGCGCTGGCCGCACGCGACGAGAGCAACGGCGACATCCAGGCCGTGACCGACCGGCAGATCCTCGCCGCCTACAAGCTGCTCGCCACCAAGGAGGCGGTCTTCGTCGAGCCGGCCTCCGCAGCCTCGGTGGCCGGCCTGCTGCAGGCCCAGGCCGCCGGGCTCGTCGCGCCGGGGGAGCGGGTCGTGTGCACGGTCACCGGCAACGGCCTGAAGGACCCCGACTGGGCCATCGCCGGCGCCCCCAAGCCGGTCACGGTCGCCGCCGACGCGCACGCCGCCGCCGCCGCGCTGGGCCTGGCGTAGTGCCGTCCTTCCGCGCCGCCCCGGTGCGGGTGCGCGTCCCGGCCACCAGCGCCAACCTCGGGCCGGCCTTCGACAGCGCCGGTCTCGCCCTCGGCCTGTACGACGACGTCGTGGTCCGGGTGGCCGACAGCGGCCTGGCCGTCGACGTCGCCGGTGAGGGGGCGGACACGCTGCCCCGCGACCGCCGGCACCTGGTCGTCAAGGCGCTGCGCGAGGCGTTCGCCGTGCTCGGCGGGCAGCCGCGCGGGCTCGAGGTCGTGTGCGCCAACCGGATCCCGCAGTCCCGCGGCCTGGGCTCGTCCAGCGCCGCGATCGTGGCGGCCGTGGTCGCCGCGCGGGCGCTCGTCCTCGGCGGCGAGGAGGCGCTCGACGACGACGCCGCCCTCGAGCTGGCCACCCGCATCGAGGGGCACCCCGACAACGTCGCGGCCTGCCTGCGCGGCGGGCTCACCTTCGCCTGGACCAGCGGCGACCGGGTGCGGGTCGAGCGGTGCGACGTGCACGCCGGCGTCGCCCCCGTCGCGTTCGTCCCGACCACCCGGGCCTCGACGAAGAAGGTGCGCGGCCTGCTCCCCGACACCGTGCCGCACGCCGACGCGGCCGCCAACTCGGCTCGCAGCGCCCTGCTCGCGCTCGCCCTCACCCGGCACCCGGCGCTGCTGCTCGACGCCACCGAGGACCGGCTGCACCAGGACTACCGCGCGTCCGCCATGCCGCGCTCGCACGCGCTCGTGCAGAAGCTCCGCGCCGCGGGCGTGCCCGCGGTCATCTCGGGCGCCGGCCCGACCGTGCTCGCGCTCACGACCGCCGAGGCCGTCGAGGACGTGGCCGCCCGTGCCCCGAAGGGCTGGGACGTGCTGCCGCTGCCGGTCGACCAGGCCGGCGCGTCCGTCGTACCCCTGGGTTAGGGGAACACGCCGGGGGGCACCGGTGTTGATGGGAGTGCAGCCGGACCGTTACGCTGTGCACGCACCGGTTCCCTCTTCCCCCAGGGCCACGGTGCTCCACCGCTGAGCCGCCCCCACGAGCGCTCGCACCCCCTTCAGACTCCTCGGCGCAGAGCCGAGGCAGCCGGCTTCGGCCGGCACCCTCGTCCGCCGTACCTGTTCCACGGGGCGGCGGCCCCACCAGGAGGACACTCCTTGACAGACACGATCGACCTGCAGCCCGAGGCAGCAGGCACCGAGCGGGCCTCCGAGCCCGCCCCCAAGACCCGGCGTCGCGCCACCTCCGGCGGTGGCGGCCTGAGCTCGCTGCTCCTCCCCGAGCTGCAGAGCCTCGCCAACGACCTGTGCATCGAGGGCACCGCCAAGCTGCGCAAGAGCCAGCTCATCGAGGCCATCCAGGCCCACCAGGCGGGTACGACGAAGCCCGCGCCGGCAGCCGCTGCCGCGCCCACCGAGGTCGAGGCCGCGCCGCAGCACGAGGCCCGCGACCAGGACGACCACGACCACGACGACGACGAGCGTGACGGCGAGGGCGAGGACGGCGAGCGCCCCGGCCGCGTCGACCGCGGGCGCGAGCGCTTCCTCGAGCGCGAGGCCAAGCGGCAGGAGCGCATCGCCTCGCTCGTCGCCGAGGGCATGACGCCCGAGGCGGCCGCCGACCTCATCGCGCAGGAGCGCGCGCAGCGCGAGGCCCAGCGCCAGCAGGCCCGCGAGGGCCGGCCGCAGCAGGCCCGCCAGGAGCAGCCCCGCCAGGAGCGGCAGGACCGTCCCGAGCGGCAGGACCGCCAGGACGCGCCCGGCCCGGACGACGACGAGGGCCGCCGCGGCCGCTTCCGCGAGCGCGGCAGGGGTCGCAACCGCAACCGCG
>DATJGA010000384.1:0-4051 GCA_035495395.1 Mycobacteriales bacterium
CCGAGGACGGCGAGCACCACGACGGCGATGCCGGCGCTGGCGAGGAACGGGATCTGCCGGTTGAGCAGCGGCTCGCCGGAGATCCGGTACCAGCCGACCCCGCCCACGACGGCCGCCGCAGCGATGGTGGCGAGCCCGGCCCAGAGCCGGGTGCGGGTGGACTTCATGGTTCCTCCGGAGGGCTTGAGACCTGACAGGAAGCTGACGAGCAGGGCGATGCCGATGACCCCGAACACGACGATCCCGTACGCCGACGGCACGACGGTGGTGAGCGGGACACCGCTCGCGACCGGTGTCACGGTCGCGGTGGCGGAGGGCGTGGGGGTGGCCGCGAGGAGCACCGCGGGCGGCTGCGCGACGAGGGTGGGCTGCTCCACGACGGGCAGGACCGGTGCGACGGCAGCCGTCTCGACGGGCACCGGTGCCGGGGTGAAGGTCGGCTCCGGCTGCGGCGAGAACGTCGGCGTGGGAGTCGGCGACGGCGTCGGTGTGGGCGTGGCCGACGCCGAGGGCACGAGGCAGCCCAGCTGGGGCAGCTCGGGGATGGGGCAGTCGGCGTGCACTACGCGCTCACCCCGAGGTAGGCCTCGCGCAGCTGGCCCTGCATGGTGCGCACGTCGGCGCCCTCGGCGGACGCGACGACCTGCCCCTTCTCGAGCACGTAAGCACGGTGCGCGAGGTCGAGCGCCAGCACGTTCTGCTCGACGAGCAGGACCGCGACGCCGAGGGTGCGGTTGACCTCGGCGATGAGGGAGAACGCCCGCTCGGTCATCACCGGCGACAGCCCCATCGACGCCTCGTCGACGAGCATCAGCCGCGGGCTCGCCATGAGCGCCCGGCCGAGGGCGAGCATCTGCTGCTGCCCGCCGGAGAGCGTCCCGGCCTTCTGCTCCTTGCGCTCGAACAGGATCGGGAAGGTCGTGTACGCGCGGTCCAGCGCAGCGGCGACCTGCGCCTTGTCGCGGACGGTGTACGCCCCGAGGGCGAGGTTCTCGCTGACCGTCAGCTCGCGGAGCATCCCGCGGCCCTCAGGCACCATGACGACCCCGTGGTCGACGAGCCGCTCGGGGGCGGTGCCCGTGACGTGGTGCCCGTCGAGGATCACCGAGCCGGCGGTGGCGCGCAGCAGGCCGGTGACGGTGCGCAGCGTCGTCGTCTTGCCCGCGCCGTTGGAGCCCATGAGCGCGACGACCTCGCCCTCGCCCACCGAGAGCGAGACCCCGAACAGCACCTGGAGCGAGCCGTAGCCGGAGCACAGCCCGTCGACCGCGAGCAGCGTCACGCCGGCACCTCCTCGAGCGTGCCGCGGCCGAGGAAGCTCTCCACGACGCGCGGCTGGGCGACCACCTCGGCCGGGGTGCCCTGCGCGATGAGCGCACCGGACTCCAGGCAGTAGCAGTAGTCGCAGGTGCGGGCGATGAGCGGCACGTGGTGCTCGATGACGACGAGGGTCAGGCCGAGCTCGTCGCGCAGCGCCTGGAAGCGGTCGCCCAGCGCGTGCGCCTCGTCGGGGGTCAGCCCGGCGGAGGCCTCGTCGAGCAGCAGCAGGTCGGGTCCGCTCGCGACCGCGGCGGCGATCTCGACGATCCGCATCGTGCCGTAGGGCAGGTCGCCCAGCCGCTCCTCGGCGAGGTGGGTCAGGCCGAACAGCTCCAGCGCCTCGTCGGCCCGACGGCGCAGCTCGCGCTCGGTGCCGACCGAGCCGCCGAGCGCCAGCAGCCCGGCCACGGCGGGGTAGGCCGCGATCCAGGTCTGGGCGAGCAGCACGTTCTCGCGGACCGTGTCGCTGCGCACCAGGCCCATGTCCTGGAAGGTCCGCGCGACGCCGCGGGCGGACCGCGAGGCGGCCGGGAGCGCGAGCAGCTCGCTGTCGCGGTACCGGATGCTGCCGGTGGTCGGGGCCAGCCCGGAGACGGCGTTGAAGAAGGTGGACTTGCCCGCGCCGTTCGCGCCGATGAGGCCGACGATCTCGGACCTGCGCACCTCGAGGTCGAGGTCGACGAGGGCCTGCACCCCGCCGTACCGGACCGAGACGGCCTTGGCGACGAGCAGCGACGGCGTCGGCAGCCGGTGCTTGAGCGGCCGCGGCACGTCGCGCAGGTCCCGGGCGCGGGCCGCCGAGGCGACCGCGTCGGTGGGCGCAGGGCGCGGCGAGGGCCGCTCACCGGTGTCGGTCAGCTTCGCGCCGAGGTCGCGCAGCACGCCGCCGATCCCCCGCGGCTGCTGGACGACGGACACGAGGAGGAGGAGGGCGAGGGTGGCCGGCAGCACCTGCTCGGCGGGCTTGCCGAGGATGTCGAAGTCGGAGCCCAGGATCGGCGGCAGCGCCTGCACGAGCAGCGCCGCGACGAGGATGCCGAGCGGCGAGCGGGCACCACCCACGACGACGATGGCGATGAGCAGCAGCGAGTTGCGGAGGATGAACGGCGTCGTGTCGTTGACCCCCGTCTGCTGCAGCGCGAACACCGCGCCGCCGAGGCCGGCGATCCCGCCGGAGACGCCGTAGGCGAACAGCTTCGCCGGCCCGGTGGCGATCCCGAACGCGGCGGCTCGCGCCTCGACGTCGCGCACGGCGAGCAGCACCCGCCCGCCCCGCGTGCGCCGGAGCGCGGCCAGCACCGCCATGACGAGCGCCACGCACCCGATCGTCAGGTAGTAGAAGTGCGTCTCGTCCACGAGGTACGACGGGCGCTCGAACGGCTGGCCGACCGACTTCACCCCCGCCCACTTCGACGGGATCTGCTGGGCGAACACCTGGAACGCGAGGGTGGCGATCGCGACCTGCAGCCCGCGGATGCGCAGCGACGGCAGGCCGATCACGACGGCAACGGCGGCCCCCGCCACCACGGCGGTGAGGAACGCGAGCGGCCACACCAGCCCTCGGGTGCCGACGCCGAGGGCGGCGTAGCAGCCCACGCCGTACAGCGCGGCGTGCGCGAGGGAGAGCTGACCGGTGGTGCCCACGAGCACGTCGAGCCCGAGGGCCACGATGCCGAGGGTGAGCGCGGTCGTGACGTACGAGGTCTGCGCGACGCCGAGGAACAGGGGGGCGACGAGCGCGGCGACCAGCGCCAGCAGCAGTCCCAGCCGGGAGGGGAGCTCACGCCGTCGCACGGGTGCTCCCGAGCAGTCCCTGCGGGCGGAGCAGCAGCACCGCGAGCACCCCGGCGAAGACGACGCCCGCGCTGGTCGTGGGGTCGACCCGCGAGCCGACGACGCCGTTGACGACACCGACCAGCAGGCTCCCCACGATGGCGCCGCCCAGGCTGTCGAGCCCGCCGATCACGGCCCCGGCGAGCGCGCTGAGCAGGGCCGTGGTCAGGCTGAACGGCGTGAGGGACCCCTGGATGGGGGCGAGCAGCGCAGCGGCCGCGCCGGCCAGCAGGCCGGCGGTGCCCCACGCGAAGACGTAGACCCGGTTGACCTTCACACCGAGCAGCCGGGCGACGGTCGGGTCGCTGGTGGTGGCCCGGGTTGCGAGCCCGAAGCGGGTCCGCGTGAGGAACAGCCACAGCCCGCCGGCGACCCCGGCGGCCAGCAGCAGCAGCGTGATCTCCGGCGCGGTGAGGGTGGAGCCGAAGACGTCGAACGAGCCGTCCCCGACGGGGGACGGCGCGGCGAAGGGGTCGATGCCGTAGAGCGCGAGCTCGAGCAGGGCGAGGAACAGCGCGACGGCGAGGGTGGCGACCAGGCCGTCGAGCGGGGGACGGCCGACCAGCGGGCGCATCACGACCCGCTCGACGAGCAGCCCGAGCGCGCCGCCCAGGAGCACGGCGATCAGGCCTGCCTCGAGCACCGTCGGGTGCCAGCCGAGCAGTCCGTCCTCGTGCCAGTGCAGCCCGGCGTACAGGGCGAAGGCCCCGATCTCCCCGGCCGCGAGGGACAGCACCCGCGTGCTCGAGTAGACGAGCACCACCGCCACCGCGAGCACCCCGGCGAAGACGACGCCCGCGCTGGTCGTGGGGTCGACCCGCGAGCCGACGACGCCGTTGACGACACCGACCAGCAGGCTCCCCACGATGGCGCCGCCCAGGCTGTCGAGCCCGCCGAT
>DATJGA010000385.1:0-10880 GCA_035495395.1 Mycobacteriales bacterium
GGCTCCACCTCCGGGAAGCCCTCGTCCTCCTCCGGTACGGCGGTCGGCCCCTCCTCCGGCTCCGCCTCGGCCTGGGGCTCCTGCGCGGGCGGGGCAACGGGCGTGCCGCCACCGCGCATGGTGAGCCGGTACGACGCAGCCAGGTCGAGGGTCCGCTCCACCGCGCTCGGCTCCCAACCAGGGTCGAGCGGGCTGGGGCTCGCAGCCGCCTCTGGCTCCGGGGCCGCGGGGGCAGCAGCGGCGGCGGCCACCCACTCGTCCGGAAGGGGCGTCACCTCGTCCTCGTCGGACACGGGCGCCGGGGCCGGGGCTTCCGCAGGAGCCTCGCCGTCGCGAGCCCCCGGGGCGAGCGGCGGGGCAAGCGACGGAGGAAGCCCCGGCTCCGGCGCCTCCTCCGCGACGGCCGGCTCCAGCGCCGCGGCCGGGGGCTCGGGCGACGCCTGCCGCGCCTCGGCCTGCTGCACCACCGGCTCGACGACCTCGACCAGCGCGCGCTCGAGGTCGGCGATGCGCTCGTCGCGCTCGGCCAGCTCGTCGCCGAGCCGGGCCAGCACCTCGTCGACCTCGCTCATCCGGTAGCCGCGCAGCACCATGCCGAAGCGCACCGAGCGCAGGTCCTCGGCGACGACGCGCCCCGCGGGCAGGTCCACGTCGGCGCGGTCAGGCGGTGCGTCCACCAGCACGTCCCCCTCCTGCGTGGCGACGACCGCCGCGACGAACAGCACGGCGGCCACCGCGAGCAGGACGAGCAGGATCAGCACGCCGCGCATCGTCGCACGGGCGCGACCGCCAGGGCCTCAGGGCTCGCCCTCGAGCTCCTCGCTCGGCGTCGGCACGATGCGGACCGGGTGCGCGATGCCCTCCTCGACCAGGTCCAGGGCCTGCTCCACCGAGGTCGCCCACTGGAGCGCGTCGGCGGCGGCCCGCCGTACGAAGCCGCGCTCGACCATGAGCGCGACCTGCGCCGCGAGCGGCGCGTAGAGGCCGTCGGTGTCGAGCACCACCACCGGCTTGTCGTGCAGCCCGAGGACCCGCGCGCTCCACACCTCGAGCAGCTCCTCGAGCGTGCCGAGCCCGCCGGCGAGGGCGAGGAACGCGTCGGCCGAGGAGTCCATCAGCCCCTTGCGCACGCGCATGTCGTCGACCACGAGCAGCTCGTCGGCGTCGCGGTCGCCGACCTCGAGGGCGAGCAGCGGGGAGGGGATGACGCCCAGCGTCAGCCCGCCCGCGGCGCGCGTCGCCCGCGCCACCGCGCCCATCGACGACAGCGCGCCGCCGCCGCTGACGAGGGAGTGGCCGCGCCGGGCCAGCGCGCTGCCGACCTCGGCGGCCAGCTCGACGTACGACGGGTCGATGGCGGTGGAGGACGAGCAGAACACGCAGACGGCGCTCAGCCGAACTCCTCCCGCTCGGACGCCTTGATGAGCTCGACCACCTCGTCGGTGTCGTCGGTGAGGTGGAACAGGTCGGCGTCCTCCGGCCCGATCTTGCCCTCGGCCGCGAGGGTGTGCTCGACCCACTGCAGCAGCGGGGTCCAGTACTCGGTGCCGAACAGCACCAGCGGGAAGCTGGTGATCTTCCCGGTCTGGATCATCGTGACGGCCTCGAAGATCTCGTCGAGGGTGCCGTAGCCGCCGGGCATCGCGACGTACCCGATGGAGTACTTGAGGAAGCAGGTCTTCCGCGCGAAGAAGTACCGGAACACCATGCCCAGGTCGACCCACGGGTTCATGGACTGCTCGAAGGGCAGCTCGATGCCGAGCCCGACGGAGGTGCCGCCCGCCTCGTGGCAGCCCTTGTTCGCGGCCTCCATGATGCCGGGGCCGCCGCCGGTGATGACGGCGTAGCCGGCCCCCGCGAGCTTGCGTCCCAGGTCCTCCGCGGCCTGGTACGACGGGTGGCCGGGCTTGGTGCGCGCCGAGCCGAACACGGTGATGGCCCGGCCGAGCTCGGCCAGCATCCCGAAGCCCTCCACGAACTCCGACTGGATGCGCATGACCCGCCACGGGTCGGTGTGCACCCAGTCGCTCGGGCCGCGGCTGTCGAGCAGCCGCTGGTCGGTGGTGCTGGAGCGGACCTGGCGACCGCGGCGCAGGACCGGGCCCTCGCGGCGCTCCTCGGCCTGCGTGCTCGAGCCCTGGGCCTCGGCGTTCGCCTCGACCGACTCCTGCTCCAGCTCCCGCCTGCTGTCGTCCATGCCCTGACCGTAACCGTCCGCCGTACCGGCCGTGCCTCAGGCCAGGTACGCGCGGAGCAGCTCGGCGGCCCGGCTGATCTCGCGGACGTCCACGTGCTCCTCGCGGGTGTGCGCGAGGTTGGGGTCACCGGGGCCGTAGTTGAGGGCCGGGATCCCCAGGGCCGAGAAACGGGCCACGTCGGTCCAGCCGTACTTGGCCAGCGGCTGCTCGCCGACCGCCTCGACGAAGTGCCGGGCGGCGGGCTGCGTCAGCCCGGGCAGGGCGCCGGGGGCGCTGTCGAGCAGCACGAGGTCGTACCCCTCGAAGACCGCGCGGACGTGGTCGAGCGCGTCGGCCTCGGAACGGTCGGGGGCGAAGCGGAAGTTCACCGTGACGCTGGCCGCGTCGGGCACGACGTTGCCGGCGACGCCACCCGAGACGGCGACCGCCTGCAGGCCCTCGCGGTAGACGCAGCCGTCGATGTCGACGTCGCGCGCGGGGTAGTCGGCGAGCCGCTGCAGCACCGGCGCCGCCGCGTGGATCGCGTTGACGCCCAGCCACGACCGGGCGCTGTGGGCCCGGGTGCCGCGCAGGTCCACGCGCACCCGCAGCGTGCCCTGGCAGCCGGCCTCGACCCGGCCGCCGGTGGGCTCCATGAGGATCGCGAGATCGGCGTCGAGCCAGTCGCGGTGGTCGCGCACGAGGCGGGTCAGCCCGTTGCGCTCGGCCTCGACCTCCTCGGTGTCGTAGAGCACGAAGGTCAGGTCGTACGCCGGCGCGGGCAGCGTCGCGGCGAGGTGCAGGATCACCGCGTCGCCGCTCTTCATGTCGCTGGTGCCGCAGCCGTGCAGCAGGTCGCCCTCGCGCCGGCTCGGCAGGTTGTCGGCGACGGGCACGGTGTCGAGGTGACCGGCGAGCAGCACGCGGCGGTCGCGGCCGAGCGCGGTGCGCGCGACGACGTTGTTGCCGACCCGCTCGACCTTCAGGTGCGGCAGCGCCTGCAGCGCCGCGTGCACCTCACCGGCGATCGCGTCCTCGTCACCGCTCACGCTCTCGAGGTCGACGAGGGCGGCCGTCAGCGCGACGGGGTCGCTCAGGTCCAAGGCCATGACGGCATCCTGCCAGCCCTCCCTAGGCTGGTGCCCATGAGCGCACGCACCGCCTGGGGCCACGGCCTGGCCACGATCACCGACGACGGCCAGGTCCTCGACGCCTGGTACCCGAGCCCGCAGCTCGGCGAGCCCGACGGCGAGGTGCCCGCTGAGCTGGAGAAGCTCGCCGGCCGCGACGAGGCCCGTGGCGTCCGCCGCGAGGTCGTCACCACCGCGGTCGACCTCGACGCGGCTCCCGCCGACGCCTCGGACGTCTACCTGCGGCTGCACCTGCTGTCGCACCGGCTCGTCCAGCCCCACGGCTGCGACCTCACCGGCCTGTTCGGGCTGCTCACCAACGTCGTGTGGACCACCGCCGGGCCGTGCGCCGTCGAGGGCTTCGAGAGCACGCGGATGCGGCTGCAGGCGGCCCGCGGCGCGGTGCAGGTGCTGGGCGTCGACAAGTTCCCGCGCATGGTCGACTACGTCCTGCCGAGCGGCGTGCGGATCGCCGACGCCGACCGGGTCCGCCTCGGCGCCCACCTCGCCCCCGGTACGACGGTCATGCACGAGGGGTTCGTGAACTACAACGCCGGCACCCTCGGCACCTCGATGGTCGAGGGGCGCATCAGCGCCGGCGTCGTCGTCGACGACGGCAGCGACATCGGCGGCGGCGCGTCGGTGATGGGCACGCTGTCCGGCGGCGGCACCGAGGTGATCCGCATCGGCAAGCGCTGCCTGGTCGGCGCCAACGCGGGCACCGGCATCAGCCTCGGCGACGACTGCGTGGTGGAGGCCGGCTGCTACGTCACCGCGGGCACGAAGGTGACCCTCGAGGACGGCCGGGTGGTCAAGGGCCGCGACCTGTCCGGGTCGTCAGGCCTGCTCTTCCTGCGCGACTCGGTGTCCGGCGCGATCCGCGCGCTGCCGAGGGCCGGCAAGACCGTCACCCTCAACGAGGCGCTGCACGCCAACTGACCCCCTCACCTCCGCTTGTCTACGCGACACGCCACTGCGGGGGCTGTTCGCCCCCGCCGAGACGGCGAGTTCCGTAGACAAGCGGGCGTACGAGGAGGCACGGTCAGGCGAGGCGGGCGGCTGCTGCGGCGATGCGCTCGTCGGTGGCGGTGAGCGCCATCCGCACGTGCCGGGCGCCCGCCTCGCCGTAGAACGCGCCGGGGGCGGCCAGGACGCCCCGCTCGGCGAGCCAGGACACGGTGTCCCAGCAGGCCTCGTCGCGGGTGACCCACAGGTACAGCCCGGCCTCGGAGTGGTCGACCCGGAAACCGGCCTTCTCGACCGCGGTCCGCAGCGCGTCGCGCCGGGCGCGGTAGCGCTCCTTCTGCTCCGCGACGTGAGCGTCGTCGCCGAGCGCGGCCACCGTCGCGGCCTGCACCGGCCCGGGGGGCAGCAGCCCGATGTGCTTGCGGGCCTCGACGAGCAGCGCCACGGCCCGCGGGTCGCCCACCGCGAAGCCCGAGCGGTAGCCCGCGAGGTTGGAGCGCTTCGACAGCGAGTGCAGGGCCAGCAGGCCCTCGGTCGACCCGCCGCTGACCGAGGGGTGCAGGACGCTCACCGGCTCCGCGTCCCAGCCCAGCTCGAGGTAGCACTCGTCGCTCGCGACCAGCACCCCGTGCGACCGCGCCCAGTCGACGACAGCCCTCAGCCGCTCGGCGCCGATCACCTCGCCGGTCGGGTTGCTGGGCGAGTTGAGCCACACCAGCCCGACCTGCGCCGGGTCGTGCGCGGTCGGGTCGTCGGTCGGCACCGGCTCGCAACCCGCCAGCCGGGCCCCCACGTCGTACGTCGGGTAGGCCAGCGCGGGGAGCAGGACCTGCTTGCCGTGGACGCCCAGCAGCTGGGCGAGCAGCGCGACGAGCTCCTTCGAGCCGATGCTGGGCACGACCTCGGCCTCGGAGACCGTCGCGCCGAGCCGCCGCCGTACCCAGCCGGTGATCGCGGCGCGCAGCGCCGGCGTGCCGACGGTGACCGGGTACCCGGGGGCGTCGCTGCCGGCCCGCAGCGCCGCCTGCACGACCTCCGGCGTCGGGTCGACCGGCGTGCCGATCGAGAGGTCGACGATGCCGTCGGCGTGCGCGCGGGCGGTCTCGCCGTACGGCGCGAGCCGGTCCCAGGGGAACTCCGGGAGCCGGGCCTGGGCGGCCCAGCCCTCCATCACACGCCCTCGGTGTTCTTGCCCTCCGGGACGGCCATGACGACCGGGTGGTCCAGGTCGACGGGACCGACCTTGGAGGCACCGCCGGGGCTGCCGATGGAGGTCGTCTCGGTGAAGAAGTCGACGTTCGCGCGGTAGTAGTCCTTCCACTGCGCGGGGGTGTCGTCCTCGTAGTAGATGGCCTCGACCGGGCACACCGGCTCGCAGGCGCCGCAGTCGACGCACTCGTCGGGGTGGATGTACAGCGACCGCTTGCCCTCGTAGATGCAGTCGACCGGGCACTCCTCGATGCACGCCTTGTCCTTGACGTCGACGCAGGGCTCGGCGATCACGTAGGTCACTGCAGGTTCCTTCCAGGGGCGGTGTGCCCACGTAGTCTCCCAGCCGTGGAGTCCGACCGGCCACCCGGGGGTGCGCGGTTCACGCGGGACGTGGGACCGGGGGACGCGGGCGTCCGGGTGTCGCTGCGGCGGGTGCTCCCCGAGGGCGGGTACGGCGACGTGCTGGGCGTGGTCGTCTCCTGGGACGACACGACGGTGCGCGTCGAGAAGCGCGACGGCTCGGTGGTCGAGGTGGCCTCGGCGGACGTCGTCGCGGCCAAGCGGGTCCCTCCCCCGCCGGCCCGCCGGTGAGCGCTGCGTCGCGGGCGCGCTTCGCCGAGGTGGTGCGCGCCGAGCCGGTCGACACCGCCCTCGCCTGCCTGCTCGTCGGGTGCGAGGTGGAGCCCGACCTGAGCCTGGAGGCCGCCTACGCGACCCTCGACCGTTTGGCCGCCGGCGTCCGGCTCGCCTCGCACGCGCCCGAGGACGTGGCGCGCGGGCTGCAGCGCGCACTGGGCCAGGAGGCCGGGTTCGGCGGCCGCGAGGGCGACTACGACGACCTGCGCTCCTCCCTGCTGCACGAGGTGCTCCGCCGGGGACGGGGTCTCCCCATCACGCTGTCCGTCGTCTGGCGCGAGGTGGCCGCCCGGCTGGGCGTGCCCGCTGTGTGCCTGGGGCTGCCCGGGCACGTCATGGTCTGCCTGGGCGACCCGGTGGGCGAGCACGTCGTCGTCGACCCGTTCCACGGCGGCGTGCCGCGCCAGGTCGAGCCGGCGCCGCTCCTGGAGGGGAACGACCTGCTGCTGCGGGTGCTCACCAACATCCGCGCGCTGACCGCGCGGTCCTTCGAGTCGGCCCGCACCCGGCTCTGGGCGACCGAGCTGTCGCTGCTGCTCCCCCGCCACCCGCTCGAGCTGCGCCGCGAGCGCGGCGAGCTGCTCGTCCGGCTGGGCTCCTACGAGGCCGGGGCCGCGGAGCTGGAGGCCTACGCCGCCGCCGTGCCCGACGACGAGCTCGCCGAGCAGGTACGGCGGTCCGCGCGCCTGTCCCGGGCCCGGCTGAACTGACCTAGGTTCGAACCGTGCTGGAGGTCACCGACGGACGGACCGGCGAGCGGGTCGTGCTCACCGGTCGCGCGCTCCACCTCGCCGCGGGCGCCCCGGACCCCGGCACGCTGCTGGCCACCGACACGCTGCGGCGCGCGGCCCAGGTGACCGGGTTGCGGGTGTGGCTCGGCGGGGTGCCGACCGGGTGGGAGGACCTCAACGTCCACCCCGGTGAGGACCCGGGGCCGGCCGACGTCGTGGTGGTGCGGGCCGCCGACCTGGGCGGTCCGCCGTACGGGCTGGGGCACCGGCTGGCCTGGCTCGCCGGGGTCCCCCTCGCGGACGCGGAGCAGGAGCTGGCGCGGTGGCGCGCCCTCGTGGCCGGCTGGGCCGAGGCGCCGTCGAAGCCGATGTGCGCGCAGGTGCAGGAGGACCTGCTGGCGGCGCTGTCCGACGACCTCGCGACCGCGCGGGCGGTCGACGCGCTGCGCGGCTCGCTCGACCTCGGCCTGCCGGACGGCAGCCTGTTCGAGACGTGGGCCTGGGCCGACCGGCTGCTCGGCCTCGACCTCGCCGCCGACGTCGGGAAGGGCTAGGAGACGGCGGACAGCCGGGCGTTGTCGATGACGATGGCGGCCGGGCCCTCGATGAGCTTGAGGGTGGACAGCGCGGTCTCGCCGAAGGCCTGCTTCACCGCCGACGACAGGGCCAGCACGCCGACGACGGCCCCGCCGTGGCCGCGCAGCGGCATCGACAGGAACGTCGCCATGTCCACGCCGCCGGTGAGCTCGTCCGGGTCGTCGACCAGCGAGCCGCCGGCCTCGGCCACGCGGACGTCGACCGAGGCCGCGTCCAGCGACCCGCCGCCGTGCGAGGCCAGGTTGTCGACCGCGGCGCGCAGGAACTCGCCGTAGTGGGAGCGCGCCGTGGGGGCGCCGACCGCGACGTACGCCCGCTGCTCGGCACCGAGCATGACCGCCGCGAGGTCGTAGCCGACGAACCGCTGGAAGACCCCGAGCAGAGCGGCGACGGACGCCTCCAGGCCGTTCGCGGTTGCCGCGATGGCCATCACCGACTGCGCCACCGAGGACTCGAAGAGCTTGCGGTCGAGCAGGTCGCAGATGCGCGAGAGCACGTCCTCCTCGGACAGCTCGAGCACGTCGGGGGTGAGGCGGGGGCGACCACCGCGCGCGGCCGTCGCGGACATGAGGACCTCGTCGATGGTGCTCGCCAGCTCGGGCGCCTCGAAGTCCTTGGTGAGGTAGCGGTCCACGCCCGCCTGCCCGGCCCAGTAGCGGTCCGAGGCGGCGTCGAGCGAGGTCAGCATGATGACCGGGATGTCCGCGGTCTGCCAGTCGTCCTTGAGCAGCCGGGCCGCGATGAAGCCGGACACCCGCGGCATCTGCACGTCGAGCACGACGGCGTCGGGCTGGTGCTGGAACACGGCCTGCACGGCCTGGATCCCGTCCTCGGCGGGGAAGACCTCGTGGCCCTCCTTGGTCAGCACCGAGGTGACGATGCGGCGCAGCGTCGGGCTGTCGTCCGCGATCACGATCCGAGCCACTACCTGCCCACCAGCCTTCGCACCGTCGACACCAGCTGCTCCTGGTCGAACTCGTTCTTGAGCAAGTACGCCGAGCACCCTGCGTCCAAGCCGGCCTGACGGGCGTGGTCCTCGCCGCGGCTCGTCATGATGACGACCGGCACGTTCTCCCACCCCTTCGTACGTCGGATCGTACGGGTGAGCGCGAAGCCGTCCATCCCCGGCATCTCCACGTCGGACAGCACCAGGTCGGCCGGCTCGTCGCGGAGCCGCGAGGCGCCGTCCAGGCCGTCGACCGCGGTCTCCACCTGGTAGCCGGCGCCCTCGAGGATGACCCGCTGCAGCTCGCGCACGCCGACGGAGTCCTCCACCACCAGCACGCGCGCCTTGCGCTGACCCGGTACGGCGGCAGCCGCCCGCTTCGACGGCACCGCCGCGGGGGCGGCGGGGACGGTGCTGCCGGTGGCGCGGTCGGCGAGCTCGCGCAGGTCGAGCAGGCACACGACGCTGCCGTCGCCGTCGATGGTGGCGCCGGCGACGTACGGGACCCGGCCGAGGAACGCGCCGAGGTCCTTCACGACGAGCTCGGACTCGCCCTCGAGGCGGTCCACCGCCCAGGCGATCTGGCTGCCGCTGGAGTGCCGCACGACGAGCGCCGCCCGCGGCGCCTCGCCGGCCGCCCGGGTGAGGCCGAGCGCCGCGCCGAGGTCGAGCAGCGGGACCGAGACGCCGTGCCGCAGCACGACCGGGGCGCCGGCGAGCGAGTGCACCTCGGCGTCCCGCAGCGACAGCGACTCGACGACACCCGGCACGGGCACGGCGTACCGCTCCTCGCCGACCCGCGCCACGAGGCAGCGCAGCACACCGAGGGTCACGGGCAGCACGAGGACGAAGGTGGTGCCGGTACCGCGCTCCGAGCGGATCTCGACCGAGCCGCCGAGGTCCTCGACGGCGTTGCGGACGACGTCGAGCCCGACGCCGCGGCCCGAGGTCTCGGTGACGGTGTCGTTGGTGCTGAAGGCGGGGGTGAACAGCAGGTTCAGCAGCGCACTGCCGACCAGGCCGCTGTCAGGCGCGACCAGACCGAGCCGCAGCGCCTTGTCGCGCACCGCGTCCTCGTCGACGCCGGCGCCGTCGTCGGCCACCTCGATGACGACGGTGCCCCCGACGCTGCGGGCGCTGACCGAGACGACGGCCTGCGCCGGCTTGCCGGCCGCGACCCGCTCCGCGGGGCTCTCGCAGCCGTGGTCGACGGCGTTGATGACGAGGTGCTTGAGGGCGTCGGCGATGCCGTCGAGCACCTGCTTGTCGAGCTCGACGTCCTCGCCGGAGGTCTCGAGCAGCACGTCCTTGCCGGTGGCCTGCGCCACGTCGCGCACGATGCGCGGCAGGGCGGCGAGCACCCGCCGTACGGGGACCATGGCCAGGCCCATGGCGCCGTCGCGCACGAGCGCCATGCCGCTGCGCTGGCCCTCGACGAGCTCGCGCAGGCCACGGACGGCGGAGGTCATCTCGTCTGCGGTGCCGACCACGCGGTGCAGCGCGAGCGCCACGTCGGGCGGGAGGTCGCCGGAGGTCGAGGCCTGGCGCAGCGCCGCGACCCAGCGCGCCTGCTCGGCGGCCATCGTCAGCAGGGTGCCGGCGGTCTGCTCGACCCGGCGCGCGCCGAGGTCGGCCTCGCCCACGGCGTCGAGCAGGTCGTAGACCTTCGAGGCCGCGACCCGCACCGAGTCCGAGGACTGCCGGCCGAGCTCGGGGGCGTCGACGTCGGCCTCGGCGGGCACCGGCTGCGCCAGCACCGGTACGGCGACCTGGTCGGCGCCGGCGACGGCGGAGGCCAGGGCGTCGACGACGGGCTGGAGCGCCTCGTCCGGCAGCGCGTCGTCACCCGGGAGGGCGCGCGCGATCGCGTCGCAGGCCGCGAGCAGCAGGTCGACGTGGTCCTTGCGCACGTCGAACCGGCCGTCGCGGAGCGCGCCGAGCAGGTCCTCCATGTTGTGCGCGACGTGCAGCACGCCCTCGAGGCCGAGCATCCGGGCCGAGCCCTTGACGGTGTGCGCGTCACGGAACAGCAGCGTCACGACCTGGCGCGGGCTGGCGTGCGTCTCGAGGGCCAGCAGGCCCGACTGCAGCGAGGCGAGCCGCTCCTCGACCTCCGCACGGAAGGTCGCGAGCAGCTCGGGGTCGTCGCCCCACGCGGTCACGAGTCGGTCCTGAACTGGGCGATGGAGGACCGCAGCTCGGCGGCCAGGGCGTTGAGCTGCGCGGCCGAGGCGGCGGCCTGGCGCGAGCCGACGGCGTACTGCCGGGCCACGTCCGAGACCTGCGTCATCGCGCCCACGACCTGGTCCGACGCCGATCGCTGCTGCTGGGTGGCGATCGAGATCTCCTTCGCCGCCGTGGTCGTCTCGTCCACCATCCCGCTGATCCGCTCCAGCGCGTCCACCACGCCACGGGCCAGCGCGCTGCCCGCGCGGACCTCCTTGGCGCCCTCCTCCGAGGCGATGATCGTGTTGTTCGTCTCCGC
>DATJGA010000386.1:0-4023 GCA_035495395.1 Mycobacteriales bacterium
CGACGGGGTTGACGTCGACGGCGAGCCCGTACGCGTGCTGCGACCAGCCCGACCCGCCGACCGCGTTGCGGCAGTTGAACGCGCTCGTGTTGTCGGCGGCCATCGAGCGGTCGTCGTCCCCGCCGTACGCGTCGACGGGGCGCAGCGAACGGATGGGGAAGCCGGCCCGGTAGAGGTCCCGGAACACGGCGACGACGTCGTCGACCACCCGCGCGTTCACCACGACCTCCCGGTACGGCGGGCGCCGCCGAAGTCGCGGTACGGCAGCGTGAGGAGCCGCAGCTGCGAAGGGGCGACCGGGCAGCCGGCGTGCCAGGAGTGCGGCAGGTCGGCAGCTGTCACCCGCCGGGAGGACCAGCGGTACGAGGCGGTCGGCGACGGGGTCGGCGACGGCGTGCGCGACGCGGTCGGCCGGGCGCTCGGCGAGGGGGTCGGGGACGGCGTCGGGGACGCGGTCGGCGTGACGGTGGCCGTCGGGGACGGGGACGCGGTGGGCAGCGCCGTGCCGGTCGAGCCGCTGCAGGCCGCGACGAGCAGCACGCACAGCACCGGGATCGCCCTCACCCCGCCGACGCTACGTCGCACCCGCACCGGCGGCCTCACGACACCCCCGAGCGAGGTACTCTCGAACACACGTACGAGAGACGGAGGCCCGCATGGCCCTCGACCTGGCCTGGCAGGAGTCCCTCTTCGCCCCGGCGGAGCGGCCCCGGCTGTCCTTCGACGGGCTGCGGCACGAGCCGCTGGACGACCGCTCGTGGGTCGACCTCGTGGAGGGCTGGGTGCCCGACCACGACGTGCTGTTCGAGCGGCTCCGCGCGGAGGCGCCCTGGGCGCAGCGGACCCGGACCATGTGGGACGACGAGGTCCTCGAGCCGCGCCTCGTGGCGGTGTACCGCGACCTCGCCGGGCTCCCGCCGTACCTGGAGGAGCTGCGGGCCCGGCTGGCCGAGCGGTACGACGTGGGGATCGACTCGTGCCTGGTCAACCTCTACCGCGACGGGAACGACGCGGTCGCCTGGCACGGCGACACCGTGCGCAAGGTCCTGGCGCAGCCGCTCGTCTTCACCGTCTCGCTCGGGGCGCGCCGGCGGTTCCTGCTCCGGCCGGTCGGCGGCGGCCCGGTCGCCCGCACCTACCTCCCCGGTGAGGGCGACCTGATGGTGATGGGCGGTCGGACCCAGCACGAGTGGCTGCACACCGTGCCCCGGGACCGCCGGGTGTCCGGTGCGCGCATGAGTGTCACGTTCCGTCACTCCCGACCGCGCTGACGCATGTGTCCCGGAGGCCCGGGTAGGAGCAAGGCATGACCCGGCTGGCTGTTGTCTACTACTCCTCGAAGGGGACGATCGACACTCTGGCTCGGCGCTGCGCCGACACCGCTGAGCGCCTCGGCGCGGAGGTGCGCCTGCGCCACGTGCACGAGCTCGCCCCGCTGCAGGCCATCAACGCCGACGAGCGCTGGCGGGCGCACGTGGAGGCGACCGCCGACGAGCCCCCCGCGACGGTCGACGACGTGCTCTGGGCGGACGCGGTGCTCCTCGGCACCCCCACCCGCTTCGGGAACCTCGCCGGCCAGCTCATGGCCTTCCTCGAGAGCCTGGGGCCGCAGTGGCGCGAGGGGCTGCTGGCGCACAAGGTCTACGCGGGCTTCACCGCCAGCGCGAGCGGACCGAGCCAGGAGTGCACCCTGCTGTCGCTCTACACGACCATCCACCACTTCGGCGGGGTCGTCGTCACCCCGAGCTCGCTCGAGCACGAGCTCGGCCTGGACGAGCTCACCGAGCGGGTGCTCGCCGTGGCCCACGCCCTGGAGGACGCGGCGTGACGCGCGAGCAGATCTCCCAGGAGGACACGCTCGTCGACCGCGGCGTCGACGACGTCCTCGACGAGGGCTACTCCCCGCCCGAGCGCCGACCGGCTTCGCACGACGTCGGCACCACCGCGGAGGAGATGCGGCACGGCGAGACCTGGGACCAGCGACTGGCCCAGGAGGAGCCCGACCTCGACCCGTCCGCGCTGCCGACGACCGGCGACGAGGACGAGCCCCGCACGTACGGCGAGGAGGCCGGCCCCCGCGCCGGTCGGCTCGTGGCGCCGGACGAGGGCGCCCACGAGGACGCCGAGAAGGACGAGGTGGCCGTCGACGTCGGCATCGACGGCGGCGCCGCCAGCGCCGAGGAAGCAGCAATGCACGTCATCCCCGAGGAGGAGCTCCCGTGACCATGACCGCGCCGCCCAGCCGTGAGGACGACGAGACCAGCGAGCTGGTGTGGCGGGTGACCCCCGCGAACGAGGAGCAGGCACGCCGCGACCGCGAGGTGCGCGACGCCGCCACCGCCCGGGCCTGCTCCGGCTGGCTGAGCACGCGCTCCCGCAGCTAGACCGGCTCGGCCGCGCGCACGATCCCGGCGATCTCCTGCGCCAGCGGCTGCCAGAGCTCGCGCGGCAGGTCGTGGCCCATGCCCGAGTAGCCGACGAACCGCGACCCGGGGATCGTCTTCGCGAGCGCGAGCCCGCCGGTCGAGGAGACCAGCGGGTCGTGCAGCCCGTGCACCACCAGGGTCGGTACGTCGAGCGCCTTGAGCTTGCGGGTCCGGTCCGGCTGCGAGAGCACCGCGGCCAGCTGGCGCAGGTACCCCTTCGGGTCGTAGCCGCGGTCGTAGCTCGCGCCCGCGCGCTGCTCGAGGTACTCCTCGTCGAGCGCGAACCCCGGTGACCCGATGAGCGTGAAGACCTGGACGGCCGCCGCGACGGCCTCCTCGCGGGTGCGCATCGAGCGGCGGGCGAGCAGCTGACGGGCCACCCGCGGGGTCGGGTGGCCGACCCGGCGGGAGCCGGTCGAGGTCATGATCAAGGTCAGGCTGCGCAGCCGCTCGGGGGCCTGGATCGCGACGCTCTGCGCGATGAACCCGCCCATCGAGGCGCCCACCAGGTCGACGGTGTCGAACCCGAGCGCGTCCATGAGGCCGATCGTGTCCCGGGCCATGTCGCCGATGGAGTACGGCGCCTTCTCGCGGCGCAGCAGCACCCGTCCCGGTGCCGGTGCGGGCAGGTGGTCGAGGTGCGTCGACAGCCCGACGTCCCGGTTGTCGAAGCGCACGACGTACCGGCCGGTGGCGGCGATGTCCTCGCAGAGCTCGTCGGGCCAGGCGATCATCTGCGTGCCCAGGCCCATGACCAGCAGCGCGGCCGGGTCGCCCGGGTCGCCGAAGGTCTCGTACGCGATCTCGAGCTCGCCGACCTGGGCCTTCCTGGTCTCCACTAGCGGAAGCCGGCCTGCAGCTTGGCGAGCTCGTCCGCACCCGGGCAGAGCCGGAAGAACGGCAGCGACGCCAGTGGCGTGGACGGGGTGGCGCTCAGCTCGTGCAGGTCGGGCACCGTCTCGTCGGCGTACACCAGGCCGGTGACGACCTCGCCGGCCTCGCGCCGCTCCTGCAGGTACCGCGCGGCGCCGGCCCGGTCGGCCGGGTCGTAGCCCTCGGGCACCGAGCGGAAGTGCATCACGCTGCCGTCGTGCATGGGCACGGTGAGGACGCCCTCGTCCGGGACGTGGGCGATGATCGGCTGCTGCGGCGGCACGAAGTCGGTCGCCGACACCTCGTGCTCGCGCACGAACCGGTAGCTCTTCGTCGAGCCCTCGTGGTCGTTGAACTGCACGCACGGGGAGATCACGTCGATGAGCGCGAGGCCGCGGTGCGACAGGCCGGCCTTGAGCAGCGGCACGAGGCGCTGCTTGTCGCCGGAGAACCCGCGGGCCACGAACGTCGCGCCGATGCTCAGCCCCATGAGCAGCGGGTCGATCGGGGCGAAGCTGTTCGGCTCGCCCTTCTTCGAGGTCGACCCGACGTCGGCGCTGGCCGAGAACTGGCCCTTGGTCAGCCCGTAGACGCCGTTGTTCTCGATGACGTAGAGCATCCGCACGTTGCGCCGGATCGCGTGCGCGAGGTGGCCGAGGCCGATCGACAGCGAGTCGCCGTCACCGGAGACGCCGACGTAGTGCAGCTCGCGGTTCGCGGCGTT
>DATJGA010000387.1:0-2695 GCA_035495395.1 Mycobacteriales bacterium
CGCGCCGCAGCTCACGACCTCGCTGACCGTCGTGAACCAGCGGGGTGACCGCGCCGTCGGGATGCGGCTGCCCGACGGGACCAGCCTCGGCGCGCCGGACCACGGTCGCGCCGACGACCTCCGGCTGGCCCTCGAGGGCAGGTCCTTCACCGTCGGCGTGCACGACGGGCGGGAGGTGTACGTGCCCGTCGACACCGCCGCCGGCCGAGCCGTCGAGTGGAGCTTCGTGCCCAACCGGCTGCTGCGGCACGGCGTGAGCACCGCCGTCACCCTGGTCGTGTCGCTCGGGGTGGGGCTGCTCGTCATCACGGTCGCGCTGGCCGACCGCCTGGCCCGGGGGACGGTGCGCCCCGTGCGGGCGCTGGCGGGGACGGCGCTGGCCCTCGGTGCGGGGGACCTCGCCGCCCGCGCGCCGCTCGGCGGCCCGCACGAGGTGCGCGAGGTCGGCCACGCGCTGAACGTGCTGGCGCAGCGGATCGGCGAGCTGCTCGCCGCCGAGCGCGAGGCCGTCGCCGACCTGTCGCACCGGCTGCGCACCCCGCTCACGGCGCTGCGCCTGGACGTGGAGTCGGTCGCCGACGCCGACCTGCGGGCCCGGCTCACCGGGCACGTCGAGAACGTGCAGCGCGGGATCGACCGCGTCATCGAGGAGGCGCGCCGCCAGGTGCGCGAGGGCGTGCAGGCGCAGTGCGACGCGACGGCGGTCGTCGCCGACCGGGCCGCGTTCTGGTCGGTGCTGGTCGAGGACCAGGGGCGGCCGTTCTCGGTGGCCGTCGGCGACGCCCCGCGGCCGGTGCGCGTGGACGCGAGCGACCTCGGCGCGGCCGTCGACGCCCTCCTGCAGAACGCGGTGGTCCACACGCCGTGGGGGGCGGCGGTGTCCGTCGCGGTGCAGGCCGGCGCCGACGGCCAGACCGTGGTGGTGGTGGGCGACGAGGGCGGGGGCGTCCCGCCCGAGGCGGTGCAGCGCGGCCTGAGCACGTCGGGCTCGACCGGGCTCGGCCTGGACATCGCCCGGCGTACGGCGGAGGCCTCAGGCGGGCGGCTGGTGCTCGGTCGCGGCCCCGGTGGGGGAGCCGAGGTCAGGCTGGAGCTGGGGGCTCCGCTCTGACGCTGGGCCGCGACCGAGCCGTCCGGTCGCGCTCAGTCGCCGCTCTCGGCGCCGTCGTCCGAGCCGTCCTCGTGCTCCTGGCTGTCCTGGTGCTCCTGGCTGTCCTCGCCGTCGTGCTCGCCGTCCTCCCCGTCCTCCTGGTCGGGGCTCTCGGCGACCTCGCTCGGCTCGGTCTCGGGCGACTCCTGCGCGTCGCTGCTGTCCGCGACGGCCGCGGGGGCGCGGTGCGTGGCCACGGGGGCCGGGTCGGCGGGGGCGACGACGACCTTCACGCAGCTGTCCCCGCGGTCCTCGGTGCCGGCGGGGCACGGGAGCGGGGTGCTGGTGGTCACGACGGCGGGCTGCTCGTCGCTGCGGGGGCTCGGGTTCGGGGCCGAGAGCGCGGCTCCGGCAGCGAGCACGGCGCCGACGGCGCCGAGTCCTACGGCGCCGAGCACGGTGGCGGAAGGGAGACTCACGGTTTCCTCCAGGGTCGGGGGGTTGCAGGGATCGTCGGCGCCCCGCGTGGCCGTCCGAACCATGGGGGCCTCAAGTCTGCGCTAAGGAACGGCCGTCATCCTTCGCCGTTCCTTAGGACGGCGATGGTGCGGAAGGGCTCTCCCGGAGCCGACATTCCTCGGGTGAGCATCCCCCCGCCCCTCCCCGTTCACCACGCCGTCAAGCGGCGCGCCGCCCTCACCCGCCGGGTGTCGGCGGTGACCCAGCTGAGCACCGCCGCCGCCATCACCGGCACCGGGATGGTCGTCGGCGCCCTCGGGCACCAGGCGCACCTGGCCGACGCCGCGAAGGCGCAGGCCGCCCAGGCCGCGCCGAAGGTCGTCGTCGTCGCCAAGCCGGTGGCCCGCCCGGTGCGGACCGTCGTCGTGCACCGGTCCGGCGCGCGCCAGGTGCCCGCCGCGCAGCAGACGACGACCCGCGCCCGGGCCACCGCGCCGACCCGGCGCCGTACGACGACCACCGCGTCCCGGCCGGCGCCGGCCCCGAAGGCGACCCAGGCCGCGCCGGCCACCAAGACCACCGGGTCATGACCGCGCAGACCTGGCCCGGCGTCGCGCACGAGCGGATCGGGACGTACGTCCACGTGCTCGTCACCGAGCCCGCGCTGCTGGCCGACGCCGAGTCGCTGGTGCTGGACGGGCTGGCGCAGCTCGACGCGGCGTGCAGCCGCTTCCGGCCCGACTCCGAGCTCGCCCGGCTCACCGGCGCTTCGGGTCCGGTGGCGGTCAGCCCGCTGCTCGCGGCGCTCGTGCAGGCCGCGCTCGACGTGGCCGCGGCGAGCGACGGGCTGGTCGACCCCACGCTCGGCCGGCACCTGCGGGCTGCCGGCTACGACCGCACCTTCGCGGACGTGCCCCAGGACGGCCCGGAGGCCGTGCGACTGCCGGTCGCCCCCGACCGCTGGCGCGAGGTGCGCGTCGACGGGCTGCGCCTCACCGTCCCGCCCGGCGTCCAGCTGGACCTCGGCGCCAGCGCCAAGGCCTGGGCCGCCGACTGGCTCGCGGAGCAGGTCGCCGGCCTCGGCACCGGCGTCCTCGTGAACCTCGGCGGGGACCTCGCGGTGGGCGGCCCGGTGCCCGACGGCGG
>DATJGA010000388.1:0-5305 GCA_035495395.1 Mycobacteriales bacterium
AACGTCGGCACGTCGCCGGTGAGCTCGAGGGAGTGCAGGTCGGCGCGCGCCTCGACGTGCCGGGTGACGAGGTTCGAGACCGGCGCGAGCAAGAGCGGTACCAGCGCAGCCAGGAACAGCACCAGCGGCAGCACCCGCGGGTCGCCCGGCCCCGCCGCGCCGACCCGGGCGAGCAGCCGCGACGACGAGAGCACCAGGAACAACCCGCACACCCCCGCGGCCGCGAGCAGCGCCCCGACCAGCGTGCCGACGAGCACGTCCTGCCGCTTCGCGTGCCCCAGCTCGTGCGCCACGACGAGCTCCACCTCACGAGGCGAGGCCTCCCGCACGAGGGTGTCGTACACGACGATCCGCCGGCTGTTGCCGAACCCGCTCACGTAGGCGTTCAACGACGTCGTACGGCGGGACGCGTCGGCGACGAGGACGTCCTTCACGTGCACGTGGTCGCGGGCCGCGAGGTCGAGCAGCTGGGTGCGCAGCGGCCCGTCGGCCATCGGCGTGAAGCGGTTGAACACCGGCTCGACGAGCACCGGGTACACGTACGACCCGACGACGGTGAGCAGCACCGCCGCGACGGCACCGGCGGCCCACCAGGTGCTCGGGAGCCGCCGTACCAGCGCGAGCACGACGAGCACCGCGATGCCCGTCAGGGCGACCTGCACCGCGAGCCCGCGCAGCCGGTCGTCGGTCCAGCCCGCCCAGGTCTGGGTGGACAGCCCGTACCGCCGGAGCACCGACTCCGCCCGGATGTCCAGCGGCAGCGTGACGAGCTGGCCGAGCGCCAGCACCAGCGCCGTGCCGGCGAGCGCCTTGACCGTCCAGTGGCCGGGGACCCCGCCGACCAGCCGCCCGCCCCAGCGGGTCAGCCCGAGCAGACCGGCGAAGACCAGCGAGACGACGATCGAGCCGTACGCCCACGGCCGGCCCGCCGCGTGGAACGCCTTCTCCCTGGCGATCTCCGACGAGGTGAAGTCGCGCGCCACGTCGACGTGCGGGTGCACCCCGGACAGCACCGGGAACGGCACGGTGAGCAGCACGAGCAGCACCGCCGCGGCGAGGCAGCCCAGCAGCGTCAGCCAGGCACCTCTCACCCGAGCCGCCGCACCAGCTCGGCCTGCCATGCCGTGATGAGCCCGCGCGTCACGTCCGCGCGCCCGGTCCCGCCGGGTCGGGGCTCTGCCTCGCGGAGCATGACGAGATCTGGTGACGCGTGACGAGATCTCGTCACGGTGGTGGGAACAGGCACCGCCCCGGCCGCTCGCAGCGCTGTCTCCAGCGGTGCGCGACCGGCTTCGCAGTAGAGGTCGAGGAAGCGGGCGGGGCCCAGCTGGCGCAGCAGCAGGTCGACCGCGAGCCAGGCCTCCTGGTACGCCTGCGCCGGGCGCGCGGCGAAGTCCCGCGCGGTCGGCAGGGCTGGAGGCACACTGCCGGCCCGGACCTCAGCGGCCAGCTCCCGCGCCACCACGCGGTCGGGTAGCGCGACGTCGCGCCACGCCACGGCCTCGGCGAGCCCCTCGACCAGCCAGTCGGGTGTTTGCGGCGTCGTCAGCCCCGCGGTCGCGACGTGCACCAGCTCGTGCGTCAGCACCGCCTGCCGCCCCTGCGGCGTCAGCGTCTCCCAGGCGTCCGGGTGCCCCCGGACCGTGCCGTCCAGCGCGTCGGCGGCGACGTCGGCCGCCCCGTCCGCGAGCACGACAGAGGCCCGGCCGTGCCACTGCGGCACCACCGCGGCAACGGCACGGCAGGCCCGGGCCACGTCGACCGCGAGAGCCGGCCCGCCCGGCCGAACGCACTCCCCCGCCCGCGCGTACGACGGGCCCGCTGACGCGCTGGACGACCCCCCGGCGACGGCGGCCAGCGGAGGCAGCAGGAGCACCGCGACCAGTGCCAGCGGCGGGGTACGTCGTCGGGCAGGGAGGTGCTGACCGGTCACTTCTCGCCGCTGGGCGTCGTGCCGAGCAGGACGTCCGCCCAGGCGGGCACGCTGGCGCGGGAGCGCACGCCCTCGCGCTCGTCGGCGGCCGAGCGCTTCGCGGGCCGCGGCGTCGTCGCCGGGGCCGGGTCGGGCACCACGCGCAGCCGCGGCCGCGGCGCCTTGGCCGGCGACTTCGCTGGCTTGACGCCCGCCTTCGGGGCCGGGGTGGCGCGCGTCGGCGCCTTCGCGGGCGTGACCTTGGCCGGCCGCGCCTTCGCGGCCTTGGCCGGCGTCGGCTTGGCGGTCGGCTTCGGCTTCGCCTTCGCCTTCGCCTTCGGCGCGGCCTTGGCCGGCTTCGCGGGCGCCTTCGCCTTCGGCGTGGCCTTGGCAGGCGCCGCCTTCCGGGCCGGGGCGGGCCGCGCGGGCCTGCTCGCCGTACGACGCGGGGCGACGGGCTCGCCGACGTGGCCGAGGGCGGCCGACGCCGGGTCCTCGGCGTCCAGGTGCCGGGTGTGCGGGTCGAAGTGCCAGGCCGCGGTGCGCGCCCGGCCGCGGGACGTCCACGCGACCTGGACCCGCCACCGCCCGTCGTCCTCGCGGTGGGTCGTCCAGGTGCCCTCGGCGGGCGCCAGGGCGGCGGTCACCGCCTTGCCCAGCGGTACGGCGGACCGGCCGAGCCGGCCGCGGACCACGAACGCCTCCTGCGCCTGCTCGACGACGCGGGCCATCTCCCCGGCCACCGGACCGGCGAAGCGCTCGACCCGGGTCAGCGCCATGCCGGCGGACCGCGCGATCTGCTCGGCGGACTCCCCCGCGCGCAGCCGCGCCTGGATGTCCTTCGGGCTGAGGTCGTGGCCGTGGTCGGCGCCGAGCTCGCCGCGGACGGCGGCCAGCAGCCGCGCGTCGAGCCGCACCCGGTGCGAGCCCTTGGTCTTCGAGGGGCCCAGCACGAGGTGCCGACCGTCCTCGCTCAGCGCGACGACGTGCAGCTCCCGCACCGGCCCTGCCTCCCTGCGTCCGACGTGACCCGGGCAGTCTGTCGGCCGGTGCCGGTCAGGGCAAGGGCGGCGCGAGGACTACGGCCGGACGGCCCCGGCGTAGTCGCTGCGGAAGGCGTCCTGGATCTTCACGACGTCGCCGCTGTGCGGCGCGCTGATCATCCGGCCGCCGCCGATGTAGATGCCGACGTGGTGGATCGGGCTGCCGAAGAAGACCAGGTCGCCGGGCTTGAGGTCGCCGCGGCTGACGTGCGGGCCGCTGCCGAACTGCGCCTGGCTGGAGTGCGGGAGCGAGACCCCGGCCTTGCCCCAGACCCACATCGTCAGGCCGGAGCAGTCGAACGAGTTCGGGCCGGACGCGCCCCAGCTGTACGGGCTGCCGAGCTTGCGGTAGGCCTCGTGCACCGCGACGGCGGCGCGGCCGCTGGCCGGCCCGTTGTACGTCGGGTACGACCGGCTGCGCGAGGCGCGCGCCGCGGCGCGGGCAGCAGCCAGGCGGCGGCGCTCGTCGGCCTTGAGGCTGCCCAGCAGCGCCTGCTGCTCGTCGAGCGCGTTCTGGATCTCGGTCTTGGCGGCGGCGAGGGCCTTGGCCACCTTCGCCTGCGCGGCGCGCTCCTGGGCCAGCTGCGTGCTGACGACGTCCAGCCGGTGCCGGGCGGTGGCCGCCGCGGCGAGCTGCGCGCTCTGGCTGGCCGCGATGCGGTTCAGCGACGAGGCGCGGTCGAGGAAGGTCTGCGGGGTGCTGTCGCTGACCAGCTGCACGAACTGGTCGGCGCCGCCCGAGCGGTAGGCGGCGGCGGCGACCGCGCCCATGCTCTTGCGGAGGGCGTCGAGCTGGGCCTGCGCGGCCCGGACCCGGGCCTGGGCGAGCGCGGCCCGCCGGCTGGCCTTGGACAGCTCGATGCTGCTCTCGTTGTAGCGCTCGACGACCATGTCGACGCGCTCGTTGAGGGCGTCGACCTGGCGCTGCACCTCGGCGAGGGAGCGGCGGGGCTTGGCCTGCGCGGACCCGCCGGGCAGCACGGTGACCGCGGCGACAGCGGCGATCAGGAGGGCGAGGACCTTGAGGGGGGTACGTGCGGAGCGGGGGCTCTGGGGGGTCGCCAAGACGGCGGCACTCCTTCTTCCGTCGACCGCCTACCGGGTGAGCTGACGGGTTCGGGCGGGAAGCTGGCCCTACGACGTCTCCTCACGGGGCCGGCCTGGCGGGCCGGATCCGAGCCTCGACGCCGATTCACCCCAGGGAACGTGGTTCCCCGGCTCCGCTCAGGCGTGGAGCAGGTGCCTGTGCAGACTCGGCGGTGGTCCGGGCGCCGTACCCCCTGGTGGAGAACTGTCACGCCGGTGGACCGTGAGGGAGTTTACGTGCTGTTCAGATGGGCTCACAAGGCAGGGTGAGGCGTGTCACGAAAACTCGTGACCGACGTCACCTATGCCCTCATGAGGCCTCGGTCATGCCCTTTCGCACCAGCTGCAGCTGCGGGAGCAGGCCCCCGTCGGCGAGCGCCTGGAGCGCCAGCTGCTCGCCCGGGTCGACGTCGTAGACACCGGGCGCGCCCAGCAGGACCGTCATCACGCAGTCGCCGCACTGCAGGTCGCGGACCGCGCAGTCGTCGCAGTCGATGAGCACCGGTCGTTCTCCGTCCTCCGGCGACACCCTCGGTCGCACCAGGGACGCTAGGAGCCCCCTCCGACAGAACGCTCCAGCAGCCGCAGCAGGGCCGCGCTCGGTACGGCGGTCGCGCCGGCCTCGCTGATCCCGTCGGCCACCTCGCGGTCGCTCGACACGACGACCACCGGGCGGCCCACCGGCTCGTGCCGCACCAGCCGGCGCAGCACCTCGTCGGCGGTCTCCCCGCGCCGGCTGAACAGCAGCCGCACGCCCCGCGGCGCCTTGAGGGCCGTCGCCAGGGTCCGCTCGGCCCCGTCGAAGACCACGGTCACCTCGGCGCCCGTCCGCGCCGCGAGGCCGCCGAGCCCGGCGAGCAGCCGGGTCCGCTGCGCCTCGAGGGTGAGCTCGCCGTACCCGCCCTTGGTGACGTTGTAGCCGTCGACGAGCACGTGCGTGGTGGGTACGGCGAGCAGCGCGTCGAGGCGCACCGGGTCGTCGACGTCGCGGCCCTGCGGGCGGTCGGCGGCGCCCGACGGGGCGTACTCCCCCGCCAGCGCGTCGGCGGGCCGGCCCTCGGCGGGCGGCAGCGCGAGCTCGCGGCGCAGCCCCTGGGCGGCCCCGACGACGGCGTCGAGCAGCAGCCGCAGCCGGAGCTGGTCGCCCTTCGCCCCCTCGCGGTCAGCCTGGCGCGCCTCGGCGAGCGCGCGCTCGGCGTCACCGAGCCGGTCCTGGGCCCGCCGCACCTCCGCGTCGCGCTCGGCGAGGGCAGCGTCCCGCTCG
>DATJGA010000389.1:0-2535 GCA_035495395.1 Mycobacteriales bacterium
CCCGCCGTACAGGTAGCGGGCCATGCCGATGTCGTAGTCGGGCAGGAACGCGATGCGGTGCCGCACGTCCTCGGCGTCCGCGAAGCGCACCACCTGCTGGATGAGCTCCTTGCCGCCGTCGTCGGCCGGGTGCGCCTTGCCCGCGATGACGAGCTGGATCGGCCGCTCCGGGTCGAGCAGCAGCGCCTTGAGCCGGTCCGGGTCACGCAGCATGAGCGTCAGCCGCTTGTACGACGGGACGCGGCGGGCGAAGCCGATGGTGAGCACGTCGGGGTCGAAGACCGAGGAGGTCCAGCCGAGCTCGGCCTCCGACGCACCGCGCTGCTCCCAGGACTGGTGGACGCGACGCCGCACCTCCTCGACGAGCCGCGCGCGCAGCAGCTGGCGGGTCTGCCAGACGGCGGCGTCGCTGACCTTGGCGATGCCCTCCCAGCCCTGCGCCTCCTCGGTGAGCACGCTGCCGATCTCGCGCTCGGCCAGCTCGAGCACCTCGCGCGCGACCCAGGTCGGGGCGTGCACGCCGTTGGTCACGCTGCTGATCGGCACCTCGTCCACGTCGAAGCCGGGCCACAGGTCGCGGAACATCTCGCGCGAGACCCGGCCGTGCAGCAGCGCGACGCCGTTGCGGCGCTGGGCCAGCCGCAGCCCCATGTGCGCCATGTTGAACATCGCCGGGTCCTCCTCGGCACCCAGCGCCATCACCTCGTCGGTGGGCACCCCGTCGAGGGCGCCGCCGTCGAGCGCGTGCTGCAGCAGCTCGCGCGGGAACCGGTCGATGCCCGCCGGCACCGGCGTGTGCGTGGTGAAGACGGTGCCGGCGCGCACCGCCTCGACCGCCTCCTCGAAGGACAGGCCGCTCTCCATGAGCTCGCGGACCCGCTCGAGCCCGAGGAACCCGGCGTGCCCCTCGTTGGTGTGGAACACCTCCGGCTCCGGCTCGCCGGCGAGCGCGCACCAGGCACGGATCGCCCGGACGCCGCCGATCCCGAGCAGCAGCTCCTGCGCGAGCCGGTGCTCGGAGCCGCCGCCGTACAGCCGGTCGGTGATGGTCCGCTCGTACGGGCCGTTGCCCTCCACGTCGCTGTCGAGGAGCAGCAGGCTCACCCGGCCGACGACCGCCCGCCAGACGTGCGCGCGCAGCAGCCGGTCCGGGCCGATCGTCACGGTGACCTCGAGGGGCTGGCCGTCCTCGCCCCGGAGCAGCAGAAGGGGCAGGCCGTGCGGGTCGAGCGGCGGGTACCGCTCCTGCTGCCAGCCCTCCCGGTTGAGGCTCTGCGCGAAGTAGCCCGACCGGTAGAGCAGCCCTACCCCGAGGATGGGCACCCCGAGGTCGGACGCGGTCTTGAGGTGGTCCCCGGCGAGGATCCCGAGACCCCCCGAGTACTGCGGCAGCACCTCCGTGATGCCGAACTCCGGCGAGAAGTAGGCGACCGACGTGGCGGCGTCAGGGAGCGACTGGTACCAGCGCGGCTCGGTGCAGTACCGCTCCAGGTCGGCGGCGGCCTCGGCGAGGCGGGCGAGGAAGACCTGGTCCGCCGCGAGCTCGGCGAGCCGCGCGGGCGCGACCTCCGCGAGCAGGTCCATCGGGTCGCGCCCGACCCGCTCCCACGCGTCCGGGTCGATCGAGGCCAGCAGGTCCTGGGTGGGGTGGTGCCAGGACCACCGCAGGTTCATCACCAGGGCGGCGAGCGGCGCGAGCGGCTCGGGCAGGGCCAGACGGACGGTGAAACGACGGAGAGCTCTCACTCGAGCGACCCTAGACGCCAGGTGGGTACGGTCGCACCGTGGCTGTCGGGCGGATCGTGATCTCGGACGTCGACCCTGTCGTGTCCTGCGGCCGCTACCCGGCGAAGGCCGTCCGCGGCGAGCGGGTCGCGGTCGTGGCGACCGTGTTCCGCGAGGGGCACGACGCCGTTGCCGCCGACGTCGTCGTGAGCCGGCCCGACGGGACGAGGCTGCCGTTCCTGCGGATGACGCCGGGCTGGAACGACCGCTGGTCCGCCGACTTCGTCGCCGACGCCGAGGGCGACTGGGCCTTCGCCGTCGAGGGGTGGTCGGACCCGCTCGGGACGTGGTGGCACGACGCACCGCTCAAGGTCGACGCCGGCGTCGACGTCGAGCTGACGCTCGAGGAGGGCGCGGTCCTCTACGAGCGGGCCGCCGCCGCGCTGCCCGCGGAGCTCAAGCCGGTGGTCATCGCGGCGCTGCACGCGCTGCGGGCGGAGGGCGCGCCGCGCGAGCGGCTCGACGCCGCCCTCGACCCCACCGTCGTCCAGCTGCTCAGCCAGCACCCCCTGCGCGAGCTCGTCACCCGCGGCAGCGAGCACGTGCTGCAGGTGGACCGGCCGCGCGCCCTCTACGGCGCCTGGTACGAGCTGTTCCCGCGCTCCGAGGGCGCGACGAGCCGCAAGCAGGGCACCTTCGTCACCGCCGCGAAGCGGCTGCCGGCCGTGGCGAAGATGGGCTTCGACGTCGTCTACCTGCCGCCGGTGCACCCCATCGGCAAGGTCAACCGCAAGGGCCCGAACAACAACC
>DATJGA010000390.1:0-3438 GCA_035495395.1 Mycobacteriales bacterium
TCTCGCGGCGCGCGGGCAGTGTGGACGGGAAGACCTCGAGCGCCTCGAGCAGCTCGACCTGCGCCGCCTGCTCGACCCGGGCGCGCTCGAGCAGCACCGGCAGCGACCCGACGTTGTGGGTGCCGAAGACCACGTCGACCCAGGGCGCCTTGCGCACGATCTCGCCCTGGTCCTTCTGCGCCAGGCAGCCGCCGACCGCGATCTGCATGCCCGGGTGGGCCATCTTGGTGGGGCGCAACTGACCCAGGTTGCCGTACAGCTTGTTGTCGGCGTTCTCGCGGACCGCGCAGGTGTTGAAGACGACGACGTCAGGGGTCGCGCCGGCGGCCGCCGGGACGTACCCCGCCTCGTCGAGCAGCCCGGAGATCCGCTCGGAGTCGTGCACGTTCATCTGGCACCCGTAGGTGCGCACCTCGTACGTCCGGCTCACCGGACCAGGGTAGGTGTCAGGCGAACGTGAAGGTGTAGCTGACCTTGGCGTCGGTGCCGCCGGTGAGGTTGCAGACGAGGATCGTGAGGGGCTGGGCCTTCTTGAACTTGTCCGTCGTCTCCTCGTGCGCCTCGGGGCTCGTGGAGGCGTCCAGCTCGGACCCGTCGGCGTCCATGATGTGCAGGTCCCAGTCCGGCCCGAGCGCGTAGTTCGCCGGCAGCGGGTTGGGCGAGTCGAGCACCACGTGCAGGGTGCCCGCGGCCGGGACCTTGAACGCGTGCCGGTCCTCCGACGCGGTGCTCAGCCCGCAGGGCTCGCCCGTGGGGTTCTTCTGGCTCGCCTCGCTGAACACGTCCGTCGTCGGGTCGGGGTTGAGGTGGACCGCGTACGAGCCCCGGATCGGCTTGGGCTTCTTCTTGGTGGCCGCGTGCGCGGGCGCGCTGGACAGGGCGGCCACGGCGAGCAGCGCCACGGCAGAGGTGAGACGACGGTTCATGCTGGGTCCTCTCCTGAGCGGATCAGGCGTAGGTGAACGTGTAGCTGACGGTGGCGTCCGGCGAGCCGAGCAGGTTGCAGACCTGGATGGTGACCTTCTGCTTCTTCTTGAACTTGTCGAGCGTCTCCTCGTGGGCACCGCCGCCGTTGGAGGCGTCCAGCACGCTGCCGTCGGAGTCGATGAGGTAGAGGTCCCAGTCCGGTCCGACCGGGGCCGCCCCGCCTGACGGGTCCGCGCCCTGCAGCACGACCTGGAGGGTGCCGGCGGCCGGGATGGTGAACGGGTGGTTGTCGACCCCCACCGGCACCACGTCGTTGCAGCTGTCCGCGCCGGGGAGCTCGTCCGTCCCCTCCATCGTCGGGTTCGGGTTCGTCGTCAGGTGGTACGAGCCGCGGATCGGCTTCGGCTTGGCCTTCTTCGTCGCCGCCCCCGCCGGTACGGCGGACAGCGCAGCGACGGCGACCAGCGCGGCGCAGGTGGTCAGACGACGGTTCACAGGACGGTCCTCACGGCTCGGGTGCCGACCTACTTCGACACCCGGTCGCGGGACTCCTGCCCCAGCCCCCGAGGAGGCTGGGGGCCCGTCAGTAGCTCTCGAACAGCAGCTTGTTCGGCGATCCCGAGCCCGGGCTCTTCACGGCGCCGTTCGTGGCGTTGGTCAGCAGCGCCGACGCGACGGTGGCCGGGGACGCGGTGGGGTGCCCGGTGAGGTACAGCGCAGCCACCCCGACGACGTGCGGCGTCGCCATCGACGTGCCGCTGATGGTGTTCGTCGCGGTGGTCGAGCCCATCCAGTCGCTCGTGATGCTCGTGCCCGGGGCCCACAGGTCCACGCAGGTGCCGATGCTGCTGTAGCTCGCGCGGGTGTCGGTGTTGTCGGTCGCCGCGACGGTCAGGGCCGCCGGGACCCGCGACGGCGAGCCGGTGCACGCGTCGGACGAGCCGATCAGGTCCTGCACGAACCCGCCGTTGTTGCCGGCCGCGACGCCGAACGTGATGCCGTCCGCGATGGCGTTCTTCACCGCCGTGTCGATGGCCGTGTCGACGCCGCCGCCGAGGCTCATGTTCGCGACGGCCGGCGTGCCGGCCTGGTGGTTGCCGGTGACCCAGTCGATGCCGGCGACGACCTGGGCGGTGGTGCCGCTGCCGTTGCAGTCGAGGACCCGCACGCCGACCAGGCTCACCCGCTTGGCCACGCCGTACTTGGTCCCGCCGATGGTGCCGGAGACGTGCGTGCCGTGGCCGTTGCAGTCGACCGCGCCGCCGCCCTTGGTGACGGCGTCGAAGCCCGGGTGCGCCCGGCCGCCGAAGTCGACGTGGTTGTAGGTGATGCCGGTGTCGATGACGTAGGCCGTCACGCCGTAGCCGTCAGCGGTGTAGCTGAAGCTGTTGCTCAGCGGCAGCGCCCGCTGGTCGATCCGGTCGAGGCCGTACGACGGGGTCGGGGTCTGCGTGGTGTCCGCCTGGAGCACCTGGTCCGGGTAGACGCCCAGCACGCCCGGCAGCGCCTGCAGGGCCCCGAGCGCGGGGACGGGCAGCGTCACCGAGAAGCCGTGCAGCGCGTGGGAGTAGACGAAGCCGACCCGGCCGCCGAGCGCGGTCACGAGGGCCTGCGCCTGGCTGCCGGCCGTCGTCGTCACGACGTACGACGAGGTCGGGGCGGTCGCGTGGGCCGGCAGCGCGAGCAGCGCGCCACCGACGAGAGCAGCGGCACCGAGCGCTGCGCGTGGGCGAAGGGTCATGCGCCACCTCCGGGGGGAGCGCCGGTCTGGGCACCGGCAAGGCCGCGCGCCGGAAGGCGCAACTCGGACCTTAGACGCCAACCCGACGTACGGCCCAGACCCTGTCGGACGCACGACACGCGTTCCGGTGCAAGAGCGGACGAAGCGGACTACAGACCGAGCACGTGGGTGAGGTCACGGGCCGCCTGGCCGCCCTCCTCGACCGCCAGGTCGAGCGCCCGCCGTACGTCGAGGCCGTCCGCGAGGGCGTCCAGCACCGCCTCCGACGCCGCGTCGGAGGAGCCGGGACGGCCGGCCGCGGCGTGCAGCGCGTCGACCCGGGCGCCGGCCCGCTGCAGGCCCGCGTCGTCGAAGTCCCACGGCTCGTCGTACGGGCGGTCGAGGAGCAGGGCGCGGACGACGGCGGCACTGGTCTTGGCGACCAGGTCGCTGACGAAGACGAGGTTGCCGGTGGACTTGGCCATCTTCTCGCCGCCGATGCGCACCGTGCCGACGTGCATCCAGGCCCGGGCGAACGGCGTCACGCCGGTGGCCGCCTCGGCCTGGGCGGTCTCGAAGGCGTGGTGCGGGTACCGCAGGTCGGCGCCGCCGGCGTGCAGGTCGACGCCGTTGCCGAACGTCGACAGCGCCATCGCGGTGCACTCGGCGTGCCAGCCCGGACGACCCGGCCCCCACGGGCTGGGCCAGGCCGGCTCGTCGCCGGAGCTCGGCTGCCACACGGCCTGGTCGAGCGGGTCGCGCTTGGCCGGGTCGTCGACGTGCCCGCCGTT
>DATJGA010000391.1:0-4261 GCA_035495395.1 Mycobacteriales bacterium
GCTGCAGCTTGCGGTTCTCCGACTGGTAGCTCCCGAGCCGCGGCAGGCCCCCGAGGGCGCGGCCGACCGCACTCGCTCCCCCGCCGACCACCCGCTCGACCGGCCCGAAGACCGTGTCGATGCCGCGCCGCAGCGCCGCGAGCGGCCCCGTCTGCGCGGTGGTGCTGTCGAGCGCGGTCAGGGTGAAGGCGGTGAGCAGCAGCAGGACGAAGGTCAGCCGCAGCCGTCGAGAGCCCCGCACAACTCCTCTAGGCCCGGGGCCGGTCTAGTGGCGCGGCTCGGAGATGAGGACCTGCTGCAGGGCCTCGAACTCCTCGACGCACTTGCCGGACCCGATCGCGACCGAGTGCAGCGGGTTGTCGGTGATGTGCACCGGCATGCCGGTCTCGTGCTTGAGCCGCTCGTCGAGGCCGCGGAGCAGGGCGCCGCCGCCGGTGAGCACGATGCCGCGGTCCATGACGTCGCCGGAGAGCTCCGGCGGGCACTTGTCGAGAGTGTTCTTCACCGCGTCGACGATGGCGTTGACCGGCTCCTCGATCGCCTTGCGGATCTCCTCGGCCGACACGACGATCGTCTTCGGCAGACCGCTGACGAGGTCGCGGCCGCGGATCTCGGCGTGCGGCTCGTCGGGCATCGGGAACGCCGAGCCGATGGCCATCTTGATCTCCTCGGCGGTGCGCTCGCCGAGCATCAGCGAGTACTCCTTCTTCACGTAGGAGATGATCGCGCTGTCGAGCTCGTCGCCACCGGTGCGGATCGACTGGCTCGTCACGATGCCGCCGAGCGAGATGACCGCGACCTCGGTGGTGCCGCCGCCGATGTCGACGATCATGTTGCCGGTGGGCTCGTGGACGGGCAGCCCCGCACCGATCGCCGCAGCCATCGGCTCCTCGATGATGAAGACCTTGCGCGCGCCGGCCTGGTAGCCGGCGTCCTTCACGGCGCGCTGCTCGACACCGGTGATGCCCGAGGGCACGCAGATGACGATGCGCGGCTTCGCGAAGTGGCGGCGGCGGTGCACCTTCTGGATGAAGTAGCGGAGCATCCGCTCGGTGGTGTCGAAGTCGGCGATGACGCCGTCCTTCAGGGGGCGGATCGCGACGATGTTGCCGGGCGTGCGCCCGATCATCCGCTTCGCCTCGGTGCCGACGGCGAGGATGCCGGTCGTGCTCGTGTTGATGGCGACGACGGAGGGCTCGTTGAGCACCACGCCGCGGCCGCGGACGTAGACGAGCGTGTTCGCCGTACCGAGGTCGACGGCCATGTCGCGGCCGAGGAAGGACATGCTGTTGGCGTTCTTCGCCATGTCGAGAGCTGACCCTTCAGCAGGTTGCGCGCCTCACCACGGAGGACGTGCGGGCGCGCGGCAGTCGTGGGGAAGCCCCCATCCTAGCCGTGCAACACGGGCCAGACGCACGCGTGTGCCCAGGGCCACACCCGGCGCGGGCTACAGCCCCGGGAAGAAGATGCCGATCTCGCGGGCCGCCGACGCGGGCGAGTCGCTCCCGTGGACGAGGTTCTGGCCGATCTCGAGCGCGTAGTCGCCCCGGATCGAGCCGGGCGTCGCCTCGACCGGGTTGGTGACGCCCATGAGGCGGCGGGTGGCGGCCACGGCGTTCGGCCCCTCGACGACGAGGGCCACCAGCGGGCCGCCGGTGATGAACTCCACGAGCTCGCCGAAGAAGGGCCGCTCGGCGTGCTCGGCGTAGTGCTGCTCGGCCGTCTCCCGCGCGAGCGTGCGCAGCTCCATGGCGACGAGGCCCAGGCCCTTGCGCTCGAGCCGGCTGATGACCTCGCCGGCGAGGCCGCGGCGGACGCCGTCGGGCTTGACGAGGACGAGGGTGCGCTCCGTGGCCACTGCTGCTGCTCCTTGATGGTCCGAGGTGTCGCGCCAGGCTACCGGGCGGACAGCAGCGTGCGGGCCTCGCCGGCGGCGACCACCGAGCCGGTGACGAGCACGCCCACTCCCCCGCCCGCGACGGCCTCGGCGTCGGCGAGGGCCACCGCGGTGTCGAGCGCGTCGTCGAGCCGGTCCTCGACCGCGACGCGCTCCTCGCCGAAGACCTCCTCGGCGATCTCGCGGAGCTCGTCGACCGGCATCGCGCGGGGCGAGCCGGTGCGCGTCACCACGACGCTCGCGACCGCAGGCTCGAGCACCTCGAGCATCGTGCGGGCGTCCTTGTCGGCCATCACCGCGACCACCGCCACGAGGTGGGTGAAGGCGAAGGCGTCGGTCAGCGCGTCCACGGTCGCGGCCATCCCGTGCGGGTTGTGCGCGGCGTCGACGAGGACGGTCGGCGAGGAGCGGACCACCTCCAGCCGGCCCGGTGACGTGACGCCGGCGAACCCGGCGCGCAGCAGGTCGCCGTCCAGCGGCTGGCCGTGCCCGAGGAACGCCTCCACGGCCGCCACCGCCGCGGCGGCGTTGGCCGCCTGGTGCGCCCCGTGCAGGGGCAGGAACAGGTCGTCGTACCGCGCGGCGAGGCCCTGCAGCGACACGACCTGCCCGCCGACAGCGGTACGGCGGTCGACGACCCCGAACTCCAAGCCCTCCCGGGCGACGGTCGCACCGACCTCGACGCAGTGCCGCAGCAGCACCTCGGCCGCCTCCGGCGGCTGCGCCGCCAGCACGACGGTGGCGCCCTCGTGGATGATCCCCGCCTTCTCGGCCGCGATCTCCGTGACGGTGCTGCCGAGCAGGCTGGTGTGGTCCAGCCCGATCGGCAGCACGACGCAGGTCTGCGCCTCGACCACGTTGGTGGCGTCCCAGCGCCCGCCGAGGCCCACCTCCAGGACCGCCACGTCCACGGGCGCGTCCGCGAACGCCGCGAACGCGAGCCCGGTGAGCACCTCGAAGAACGTCATGCGCTGCGGCATGCGGGAGTCGACCAGCTCGACGTACGGCGAGAGCTCGTCGAAGACCGCGCTGAACCGCTCCTCCGGCAGCGGCACGCCGTCGACGACGACCCGCTCGTTCACCCGGTTCAGGTGCGGGCTGGTGTAGCGCCCCACCCGCAGGCCGGTCTCGCGCAGCAGGGCGTCGACCATCCGCGCGGTGCTGGTCTTGCCGTTGGTGCCGGTCAGGTGGATCGACGCGAAGGACTTCTGCGGGTCGCCGAGCAGGTCGCACAGCAGCCGGATCCGGTCGAGGTCCGGCTGCATGCGGTCCTCGGAGGGGTACCGGGTGGCGAGCTCGGCCATGACGCGCTCGAGCGTCATGGCTGGGCAGCCTCCAGCGTGACGTCCACGACCGGCTCGCCGGCCTCGAGCAGGACCTCGCCCGTCACGACGCCGGCGTTGACGAGGTCGGTCAGCGCGGCGCGGACGAGCTCGACGCGCTCGGCCGTGTCCCGCACCACCAGCCGCGTCACCGGAGTCTTCATCGAGACCTGGGCGCTGCTCTTGGCCTTGCGCACCTGGGCCAGCACCTCGCCGGCCGCGGACAGCACGGCCGGCTCGCCGCCGCCCGGGAGCTCGTCCGGACGCGGCCACGGCGCGCGGTGCACCGAGCCCTCGCGCCACCAGGACCAGACCTCCTCGGTCGCGAAGGCGAGGAACGGCGCGAACAGCCGCAGCTGCGCGTCGAGCGCGAGCCGCAGCGCGCGCAGCGCCGACTCGGCCGCGGGCCCGTCGCCGTACGCGCGGCCCTTCACCAGCTCGATGTAGTCGTCGCAGAACGACCAGAAGAAGGCCTCGGCGCGCTCCAGCGCGCGGGCGTAGTCGTAGCCCTCGAAGGCCTCGGTCACTGAGTCCGCCACCTCGGCCAGCGCGGCCAGCATCGCCAGGTCGACCGGCTCGGTGACCGGGCCGTCGGCGACCGAGGGGAAGCCCAGGACGAACTTGGAGGCGTTGAGCAGCTTGGTCGCCAGCCGGCGGCCGACCTTCATCTGGCCGAAGTCGACGGCGGTGTCCGTGCCGGGACGCCCGGAGCAGGCCCAGTAGCGGATGGCGTCGGAGCCGTACTCCTCGATGAGGGGCATCGGCGTCACGACGGTGCCCTTGCACTTGGCCATCTTCTTGCGGTCCGGGTCGAGCACCCAGCCGTTGATGGTGGTGTCGCGCCACGGGAGCACGCCGTGCTCCAGGTGCGCGCGCACCACGGTGCTGAACAGCCAGGTCCGGATGATCTCCGGCCCCTGCGGGCGCAGGTCCATCGGGAAGACCCGGTCGTACAGGTCGGGGTCGTCCTCCCACCGGCCGGCGATCTGCGGGGTGAGCGAGGAGGTGGCCCAGGTGTCCATGATGTCGGTGTCGCCGACGA
>DATJGA010000392.1:0-6686 GCA_035495395.1 Mycobacteriales bacterium
CGAGCACCCACCACTCGAAGCGCGGCCAGCCGCGCTCGACGCACACGGCCGCGAGCTGCACGAGCAGCTGCCGGCCGAGACCCGCGCCGCGGTGCTCCGGTCGTACGAACAGGTCCTCGAGCCAGAGCCCCGGCCGGCCCAGCCAGGTGCTGAAGCTGCGGTACCAGAGGGCGAAGCCGACGACTGCCCCGTCGACCTCCGCGACGTGGCAGCCGGCCGACGGGTCGGGTCCGAACAAGGCCGCGGCGAGGTCGTCCTCGGTCGCGACCACAGCGTCCGGCTCCCGCTCGTACAGCGCGAGCTCGCGCACCAGCTCCAGCAGGACGGGCACGTCGGACGGCTGGGCCTCGCGGATCACACGTTCCAGGCCTTCAGCGCCGGGACGCCGTGCTCGTGGGCGAGCACGCCGACCCGGGCGGCGTCGAGCATGAAGTGCTTGCCGTCCTCGGGCGCACCGCCGAGGTACAGCGCGGCCAGCACCCGCAGTACGTGCCCGTGGGCGAAGATGAGCACGTCGCCGTCGGGCAGCTTCTCGAGCACGCGCTGCACCCGGTCGCCGAGCTCCTCGACGGTCTCGCCGAGCGGCTCGTCCCACACGCTCCACGGCTTCGCAGCCGACAGCTGGGCCGTCGTCAGCCCCTCGGCGGTGCCGTAGTCCCACTCGACGAGGTCCTCCTCGACGAGCGGTGCGAACCCGGCGAGCTGGGCGGTCCGCAGCGCCCGCTGCAGGGGAGAGGACAGCACCGTGTCCCAGTCGCGGTTGAGCCGGAACGTCAGGCCGCGGGCCTGCTCCTCGCCGACCTCGGTGAGCGGCACGTCGGTGCGACCGGTGTGCCGCCCCGCGGCCGACCACTCGGTCTCCCCGTGCCGCACGACCCAGATCTCTCCCACGGGCACATGCAACCAGAGCGGCGGGGCCGTGTCCCGTTGCGCAGACCGGGACCTTGGACCCTTACCGCGCAAGGGATCCCGTAGTTCGCTGGTCTCGAGGAGATGAGCTGATGAGACGGGCCCTCGCCGCCGTCGCGGTCGTCCTCCTGACCGGCTGCTCGGGCGGGGGCGGCACTGCGCTGCCCACCGCGAGCCCGCTCCCCACGACGTCGCCCACGGTCTCCCCGACGCCCTCGCCGACCGTGTCCCCGACGGCCTCGCCGACGCCGTCGCCCACGGTGTCGCCGACCCGCTCGCCCCGGCCGTCCCCGACGGCGACGCGCAGCCCCACGCCGTCGCCGTCAGCCGTCGTCGCCGCGCGCCAGCTGTGGCGGCTGCCGACGCAGCGGCACGTCGTCGCGCTCACCTTCGACGCCGGCTCCGACGTCGGCTACGCCGCTGCCATCCTCGACCTGCTCAAGGCCAAGGGGATCCGGGCGAGCTTCGGGCTGACCGGTGACTGGGTCCGGGCCAACCCCGCGCTGGTACGGCGGATGGCTGCCGAGGGGCACCAGCTCGTCAACCACACCGACCGGCACCTGTCCTTCACGGGGTACTCCACGAAGACCGCGCCGCTCACCCGGCAGCAGCGCTGGGCCGCGCTGGCTGCCGCCGAGAGCGCGATCCGCAGCGCCGCCGGGGTCGCGGCCAAGCCGTGGTTCCGCCCGCCGTACGGGGACCGCGACGCGAGCGTCGACCGCGACGTCGCGGCCGCCGGTTACCGCTACGAGCTGATGTGGACCGTCGACACCCGGGGCTGGAAGGGCGTGCCGGCCGCGGAGGTGGCGGACCGGGTGATGGCCGAGCTGCAGCCGGGCGAGATCGTGCTCATGCACGTCGGCAAGGCGTCCACGGACTACTCGGCGCTCGCCGACGTCATCGACCGGATCCGTGCCGCGGGCTACGGGTTCGTCCGCGCGGACGGCTAGGCCTTCTTGGTCTCCCAGAAGATGGCGGCGATCTGCTCGATGCCGTCGAGGAGCTTCTGGCCGTCGGCAGGGTCGTTGCTCTGCTTGCAGGCGCTGGCCTGCTTGATGGTGTCGTTGAACAGCGTGTGCAGCCCGGGGTACTTCTCGAAGTGCGGCGCCTTGAAGTAGTCGTGCCACAGCACGTCGAGGTGGTGCTTCACGAGCTCGGCCCGCTGCTCCTTGATGCCGACGGCACGGGTGCGGAACGACGCGTCCTCGTTCGCCTGGTACTTCTCCTGGATCGCCTTGACGGAGTCGGCCTCGATCTTGGCCTGCGCGGGGTCGTAGACGCCGCACGGCAGGTCGCAGTGGGCACTGACGACGGTCTTGGGGGTGAGCAGCATGATGGGGTCCTTCCCACGTCGGGATCTTCCTCGACCCTAGTCCGCGGGGAGGTGCGGGTGCGCATCGGGACCGCCCTGGTCCGAGGCCCCTCCATGGTCCCGACCCTGTACGACGGGGACTGCCTCGTCGTCGGCCGCGGGCTGCGGGTGCGACCCGGGGACCTGGTCGTCGCCCGGTTCCGGGAGCGCCCGGACCTGCTGGTCGTCAAGCGCGCCGTCTCGCCGTCCGACGGGGGGTGGCTGCTCGCCTCGGACAACGAGTTCGCCACCGGTCCCAGCGGCGTGGCGGACGTCGAGGCCCGGGTCCTGTGGCGGTACCGGAAGGGCCCGCGCTAGAGGACCTTGCGGAGGAAGCTCTTCGTGCGCTGGTGCTGCGGGTTGCGGATGACCTGCTCGGGCGGCCCGGACTCGACGACCACACCGCCGTCCATGAAGACGACGGTGTCCGCGACGTCGCGGGCGAAGTTCATCTCGTGGGTGACGACGACCATCGTCATGCCGTCGCGGGCGAGGCCGCGCATGACCTCGAGCACCTCGTCGATGAGCTCGGGGTCGAGAGCCGACGTGGGCTCGTCGAAGAGCATCAGCTTGGGGTCCATCGCGAGCGCGCGGGCGATGGCGACCCGCTGCTGCTGGCCACCCGAGAGCTGCGCCGGGTAGGCGTCCACCTTGTCCGCGAGACCGACGCGGTCGAGCAGCGCGCGGGCGCGGGCGACCGCCTGGTCGCGCGGCACCCGCCGTACCCGGGTCGGGGCCTCGATGATGTTGCCGAGCGCGGTCATGTGCGGGAACAGGTTGAACCGCTGGAAGACCATGCCGATCTCGGCGCGCTTGGCCGCGGTCTCCTTCTCGCGCAGCTCGTAGAGCTTGTCCCCGACCTGGCGGTACCCGACGAGCTCGCCGTCGACGGAGAGCCGGCCGGCGGTGACCTGTTCGAGGTGGTTGATGCAGCGCAGGAAGGTCGACTTGCCCGAGCCGGACGGCCCGAGCAGGCAGCACACCTGGCCGCGCTCCACCCGCAGGTCGATGCCCTTGAGCACCTCGAGCTTGCCGAAGTGCTTGTGGACCTGCTCGGCCTGCAGCATCGGCGTCGTCACAGCCGGGGCGCCTTCGTGAGGTTGGCCCGCAGCCGCTGGAACGGCGTCGCCGGCAGCTCCCGGGAGGCGCCGCGCGCGAAGCGCCGCTCCAGGTAGTACTGGCCGATGCTGAAGACGCTGGTGAGCAGCAGGTACCAGAGGGCGACGGTGAACAGCAGCTCCCAGACCTGCAGGTTGCTCGTGTAGATGCCCGTCGCGACGCGGAGCAGCTCCTGGTACTGGATCGCGAAGGCCAGCGAAGAGGTCTTGAGCATGTTGATGAACTCGTTGCCGGTCGGCGGGATGATGACCCGCATCGCCTGCGGCAGCACGACCCGCCGCATCACCAGGGTCCGCGGCATGCCGAGCGCCTGGGCGGCCTCGGTCTGCCCCTCGTCCACGGCGGCGATGCCGGCGCGCACGATCTCCGCCATGTACGCGCCCTCGTTGATCCCCAGGCCGAGCAGCGCGGCGAGGAAGGGCGTCATCACGTCCACCGTGCGGTGCCCGAGGATCGTCGGGAACGCGATGCCGAGGTTGTACCAGAGGAACAGCTGCAGCAGCACCGGCGTGCCGCGGAAGAACCAGATGTAGACCCAGCCCACGGCCCCGGTCACCGGGTTGCCGGACTGGCGCATCACCGCGACCACGACGCCGAGGGCGATGCCCAAGGCTTGCGAGAGCACGCTGATGAGCAGCGTGCGGCCGGCGCCCTGCACGATCGCGTGGGCGGTGAAGTAGTGCCGCGTCGTGGACCAGTGCACGTCCGCGTGCGCGAACGCGTTGACGACGAACGCCGTACCGGCGAGCACCAGCACGCCGCTGACCCACCGGCCCCAGTGCCGGACCGGTACGGCGACGAGGGGGGCGGGCGAGGTCACGTCCCGGCGTTGACCGTCGCCGTCTTCACCGCCCCCGCGGTCACCTGGTACTTCTCGAGGATCTTGGCGTAGGTGCCGTCGTCGATGATCGCCTGCATCGCCTTCTGCAGCGCGTCGCGCAGCTGGGTGTCCTCCTTGCGGACGCCGATGCCGTAGGGGCCGGCCTCGATCTGCTCGCCGACCACCTCGTAGTCACCGGTCTTCTTCACCGTGTCCGCCGCGACCGGGAAGTCGTTCATGTCCGCGACCGCGCGGCCCTGCTTGACCTGGATCAGCGCCTCGGGGTCGGTCGGGAACTTGAGGATGTGGATCGGCTTGGCCCCGCACTTCTTGCTCTGCGCCTCGGCGACGTCGTCCTGCGTGGTGCCCTGCTGGATCGCGATCGTCTTGCCGCAGAAGTCGTCGAGGCTCTTGATGCCCTCGGGGTTGCCCTTCTTGACGATGATCGAGGTGCCGACCACGAAGTAGTCGACGAAGTCGATCGTGGCCTGCCGCTTCTTGTTGTCGCTCATCGCGCTCATGATGATGTCGATCCGCTTGCTGGTGAGCGACGTGATGAGCCCGTCGAAGGTCGCGTTGCTGAACTTCAGCGTGATGCCGAGCTTGTCGCCCAGCGCCTTGGCGATGTCGGGGTCGATGCCGATGGCGGTGGTCCCGTCGGCGGCGAAGGACTCCACCGGCGGGTAGGCGATGTCGGACCCGACGACCAGGGTGCCCTTGTCGCGCACGGCCTGTGGCAGCAGCGAGGCGAGCGACCCGGAGGTCTGGGTGACCGTGGGGTTGTCACTGCCGCCGCACCCGCTGGCGAGCAGGAGCGTGGCGGCGGCGAGGGGGAGCAGTCGCGTCATCAAGGGGGGCCTCCTGGTGTCGTTGATCACATCTTTGCACCGCGCCGGACGATGACCGCGCGTGTGCGACGATGGAGGTTCCGGGCAACCCCCGACGGACACCGCGCAGCGTCACCCGGCCGCGCTTCCCCTGACCGTTGGAACGGCGCCGTCCTGCCGCGTGCGGTGGCGCCCGAGGAGCACCTGTGACCGCCTTCCTGGAGGACCTGACTGCCGTGGACCGCGAGGACCGGGACGCCGAGGCGGCGTTCGTGCTGCACCGCGGCGGCAAGATCGAGGTCAACCTCACCGTCCCGCTGGAGACCCGCGACGACCTCTCGCTGGCGTACACGCCGGGCGTCGCGCGCATCTGCACGGCCATCGAGGCGGAGCCGGACCTCGCCTACGACTACACGTGGAAGAGCCGCACCGTCGCGATCGTCACCGACGGCACCGCCGTCCTCGGGCTCGGGGACATCGGCCCCGTCGCCGGCCTGCCCGTCATGGAGGGCAAGGCCATGCTTTTCAAGCACTTCGGCGGCATCGACGCCGTGCCGCTGTGCCTCGACGTGACCGACGTCGACGAGCTGGTGGAGACCGTCGTACGGCTGGCCCCCTCGTTCGGCGGCATCAACCTCGAGGACATCAGCGCGCCGCGCTGCTTCGAGGTCGAGCGCCGGGTGCAGGAGCGGCTGGACATCCCGGTCTTCCACGACGACCAGCACGGTACGGCGATCGTCGTGCTCGCGGCCCTGCGCAACGCGGCGCGCGTCACCGGCCGCGACCTGAAGGACTTGCGGGTCGTGGTGAGCGGCGCCGGCGCGGCGGGCATCGCGGTGTCGCGCATGGTGCTCGAGGCGGGCATCGGCGACCTCGCGGTCGCCGACAGCAAGGGCATCGTGCACCTGGACCGCACCGACCTGAACGACGAGAAGCGCGCCTTCGCGGCCATCAGCAACCGGGGCCGGCTGACCGGCAGCATCGAGGCCGCGCTGCACGGCGCGGACGTCTTCCTCGGCCTGTCCGCGGGCAAGGTGCCGGTCGAGGCGGTCCGCTCGATGGCGCCCGACGCGATCGTGTTCGCGATGGCGAACCCGGACCCGGAGGTCCACCCCGAGGACGCGCTCCGCGCGGGGGCCGCCGTCGTGGCGACCGGGCGCTCGGACTTCCCGAACCAGATCAACAACGTGCTCGCGTTCCCGGGCGTGTTCAAGGGGGCCCTGGCGGTGCGCGCGACGCGGGTGACCGAGGGCATGAAGCAGGCGGCTGCGCTCGCGCTCGCCGAGGTGATCGCGGACGACCTGCGGCCTGACCACGTCATCCCGTCGGTGTTCGACCCCCGGGTCGCCCCGGCCGTGGCCGCGGCTGTCGCCGCCGCGGCGCGGCGGGACGGCGTCGCGCGCCTCTAGCTCTGCGTCGCCAGCGCGGCGGTCCGCAGGTCGATCCAGGGCGGCGTCCCGCTGTCCGGGTCGCGCAGCAGCTCGAGGTGCATGAGCCGCAGCCGGGTCCGCATGGGCTCGGTCCACCAGGCGTCGACGTCCTCCGGGAGCAGGTCGCCGCGGTACAGCGCGAGCGCCGCCGCGCGGTGGTCGATGCTGCGCGAGTGCTTGGCGTGCGCGGTGAACGCGAGCGCGTCGACCCAGAGCTCGCCCAGCGGCCA
>DATJGA010000393.1:0-2195 GCA_035495395.1 Mycobacteriales bacterium
CGAGCTCAGCGACCTGCTGGCGGAGGAGCTGCGCCGGCTCGACGCCGACGACACGTACGGCGAGGCGCTGGAGGCGACGACCGGGGCCACCGGTCTCGCGGCGCGGCCCAGCCGGCGCGTGCACGAGTGGCACGACCCCGCAACCGAGCCGACGGCAGCCCCGGCGCCGTGAGCGGTCCGACCGTCGTCGTGCACCGCGACGCCGCGGCCGTGGCCGGCGCCGCGGCCGAGCGGCTGTCGGCCCGGCTCGTGGACGCCCAGAAGGAGCGCGGCACCGCAGCGCTCGCGCTCACCGGCGGGGGGGTCGGCACGGGCACCCTGGACGCGCTGCGGCGCGGCACCGGGCGGCTGGCCGTCGACTGGGGACGGGTCGACGTGTGGTGGTCCGACGAGCGCTACCTGCCGGCCGGCGACCCGGAGCGCAACGAGACGCAGGCCCGCGCCGCGCTGCTCGACCACGTCGAGGTCGACCCGGCCCGGGTGCACCCGATGCCTGCGCTGGACGGGCCGGACGGCAAGGACGTCGACGCGGCCGCCCAGCGGTACGCCGACGAGCTGGCAGCCGCGGCGCCGCACGGTCGGGGCGTGCCGGCGTTCGACGTGCTGCTGCTGGGGATGGGGCCCGAGGGGCACGTGGCCTCGGTGTTCCCCGAGTCGCCTGCCGCGCACGACGACCGGTACGTCGTCGGCGTCCACGGCTGCCCCAAGCCGCCGCCGACCCGCATCACCTTCGGCTTCGCCGCGCTGACCGCGGCACGCGAGGTGTGGCTGCTCGTCGCCGGCGCGGAGAAGGCGGCTGCGGTCGCCATGGCGCTGTCCGGCGCCGGGCGGGTCGCGCTGCCGGCAGCGGGCGCCGTGGGGCGCACGCAGACCCTCTGGCTGCTCGACGAGGCAGCCGCGAGCCGGCTGCCCAGCTCGCTCAGGCGGCTGTAGCTACTTGCCGCGGAGGCGCTGCAGGGCCTCCTGCAGGATGGCCTCGCCGTCGGCCTCGTTGCGCCGCTCGCGCACGTACGCGAGGTGCGTCTTGTACGGCTCGGTCTTCGGCGGTGCCGGCGGCGCGCTCTTGTCGCGACCGGCCGGGAACCCGCAGCGCGGGCAGTCCCACGTCTCCGGGATCTGCGCCTCCTCCGCGAAGGAGGGCCGCGTCTCGTGGTTGTTCGCGCACCAGAACGAGACCCGGATGCGGGGCGCTGCCTCGCCGCGCTCCGCCTCGCCCATCGGGCCTGCACCGACCCGGCTGCCCCGGATGGCGTTGCCGCCTGCCACTCGTGCTCCCGACGTCGTCCTGTCGTGCCCTGACCGGCGTCAGTCTACCTACTGCTGCTTGAGCAGCAGCCCCAGGGCGATGATGCACGTGAACCAGACCAGCCCGCACACGATGGTGAGGCGGTCCAGGTTCTTCTCGACGACGGCACTGCCGCCCAGCGACGAGGACACCCCGCCGCCGAACATGTTGGACAGACCCCCGCCCTTGCCCTTGTGCAGCAGCACCAGGACGACCATGAGCAGGCTGGCGATCACCAGGATGATCGACAGGAGGGTGATCACACGATCACGACCTTGGGCTCCTCGGGGAAGTGGCAGGCCACCTCGTGGCCAGGGGTGATCTGGACCAGGGGCGGCTCGACCTGCTTGCAGATGGCCTGCGCCTTCCAGCACCGGGTGTGGAAGCGGCAGGCGGGCGGCGGGTTGAGCGGGCTCGGTACGTCGCCTGACAGCAGAATACGCTCCCGGACCTTCTCCTTCTCCGGGTCCGGCACCGGTACGGCGGACAGCAGCGCGTGCGTGTAGGGGTGCAGCGGGTGCTCGTACAGCTGCACCCGGTCGCCCACCTCGACGATCTTGCCGAGGTACATGACGACGACGCGGTCGGAGATGTGCCGCACGACCGACAGGTCGTGCGCGATGAACATGTAGGTCAGGTCGAACTCGTCCTGCAGGTCCTCGAGCAGGTTGATGACCTGGGCCTGGATCGACACGTCCAGCGCCGACACCGGCTCGTCACAGACGATGAGGCTGGGATTGAGCGCGAGCGCCCGCGCGATGCCGATGCGCTGGCGCTGGCCGCCGGAGAACTCGTGCGGCCAGCGGTTGTAGTGCTCGGGGTTGAGGCCCACCAGCGCGAGCAGGTCCTGCACCGCCCGCTTGACGCCGTTCGGTGTCTGCACACCCTGCAGGTGGAACGGCGCGCCGAC